>JALEIO010000074.1 GCA_022769845.1 Oscillospiraceae bacterium | reverse complement strand
AAAAAAGCATAAAAAATATTATTATTACTATATATTTTGATTTGAGGTGGTAAACGGTGAACGCAAGATTTTTCCAGCAGCTTATACTCCAGATGAAGGATGTAATGAACAGGCATTTGGGAATGATTACCGACGGAGGGTTTGTCATTTCCAGCAAGGAGGGTTGTATTTCAGCCAATGACCTTAACTGCGTTTTGAGCTTTACGGAGGAAAACACGGACACATTCACTTACAACGGATTTACATATAAGCCCGTGCTTAATATGAACAAGGTGGATTATATAATTTTTATTCAGGGCGACGATACCCTGGCAAAAAATTACATTAACATTTTGCAGGTGAGCTTTTCGGGCGTAAAATCGCTCTATGACGACAAACACGACAGAGTTAACTTTATAAAAAACATTATTCTTGACAATATTTTGTCGGGTGATGTTTTGGCAAAGGCGGCGGAGCTGCATTTCCCCATAGAAGGCAAAAGAGCGGTTTATCTTATTCGTTCGGACAAAGATACCGATTTTTCGTCGTTTGAAATTATCGAAAATATGTTCCCTGATAAGCAGAACGATTTTATTGTAAGCATTGACCAGACATCTATCGTATTGGTTAAAAGCTTTCCCGACGATATGGAAAATATTGTTTTGGAGGATATTGCGCACGAAATCCACAACAATTTAATGAGCGAAAATCTTATGAAGGTGACAATCGGCATAGGCACGCTTATAAACAATGTAAGGGAAATTGCGCGTTCGTTTAAAGAGGCAAGAGTTGCGCTTGAGGTGGGCAAGGTTTTTGACAATGAAAAATCCATAATAAGCTACGACAACCTCGGCATAGGACGGCTTATTTACCAGCTTCCCACAACGCTGTGCGAGCTTTTTTTGAACGAGGTGTTCAAGCGCGGTTCCATTGACGATTTAGACCAGGAGATTGTGTTTACAATTCAAAAATTCTTTGAAAACAACCTTAATGTTTCCGAAACATCAAGGCAGCTTTATGTGCACAGAAACACTCTTGTTTACCGTCTTGATAAAATTCAGAAAATTACGGGGCTTGACTTGAGAATATTTGACGAGGCAATTATATTTAAGGTTGCAATGATGGTTAACAAATACTTACAGTCAAATGCCATAAGAATTTGAGGTGTAAAAATTGATTTTATTCAACAATGTATCTATGGTTTATGAAAACGGCACAAAAGCGCTCGAAAACATAAACTTTTACATCGATAAGGGAGAATTTGTTTTTCTTGTAGGCTCAAGCGCCGCAGGAAAATCTACTATTATAAAGCTTATTATGCGCGAGCTTGTTCCGTCTGAAGGAACAATTATTATAAACGAAACCAACACTTCGTTTCTTACGCATAAGCAAATTCCGTATTTCAGACGCAAAATCGGCGTTGTTTTTCAGGATTTCCGCCTTTTGCAGAACAAAAACGCCTACGACAATGTAGCGTATGCTATGGAAATTGTGGGTGCGTCGCGCCGTGAAATACGCAAAAACGTACCAAACGTTCTGTCGCAGGTTGGCCTTACGGCAAAGGCAAAAATGTTTCCGTCGCAGTTATCGGGCGGCGAACAGCAAAGAGTTGCGCTTGCAAGAGCCATTGTAAACAGTCCTGCTGTTTTAATAGCGGACGAGCCTACGGGTAATCTTGACCCCGAAACCACAATGGAAATTATGCAGATTTTAGACGACATCAACAAACGCGGTACCACTGTGGTTATGGCAACGCACGCCGAAAAAATCGTAAATATGATGCAAAAGCGCGTTATTGAGGTTGACCACGGTGCTATTTCCCGTGATGAGAAAAAGGGTGGCTACAATTATGTTAGTTAGAAATTTAAAACGAATGCTTGCCGACGCAGTCCGCTCCATTGTGCGAAATGGATTTATGTCGGTGGCGTCAATACTCGTTTCGGTAGCGTGTCTGTTTGTTTTCGGCGTTTTTATGCTTCTTACAATAAACATCAACTATATGGGTGAGCAGGCGGCAAATCAATGCCAAATTCAGGTTTTTGTAGATGAATCCATAAAAGATGAACAAACCATAAACAGCATCCGCGACCAAATAAAGAAAAATCAGTATGTAAAGGAATTAACCTATCAATCGGGCGATGACCTCTTCAACGAATATGTCGCAAGTATTCCAAAGGAACAGCAGGGTTACTTTTCGGGCGTTCCCTCCAGCATTATAAGCGATATTTTCAAGGTTACGCTTACCGATATTTCACAGACAAAATCGGTGGCTGATTATATTTCAAAAATAGACGGCATAAAAACGGTAAAAAGCTATGACAAGCTTACCACAAACGTTCAGCGCATTACAAAAACCGTGCGCAACATTTCAATTTGGATTGTAATAATTTTTGCATTTATCAGCATATTTATTATATCGAATACAATTAAGCTTACAGTTCATAACCGCAGAAAAGAAATCAACATTATGAAATACGTCGGCGCGACCGATTCGTTTATAAGAGGGCCTTTTGTTACAGAGGGCGTGCTTGTCGGATTTATTGCGGCAGTTATTGCATTTTTCTTAACGCAATACGGCTACGATTCTCTGCTTAAATTCATAGGTCAGGGAACCGTGTCGGGAAATGCCGTTATTTCGTTTAAATCCTTTGCCGATATGGCGCTTATAATCGCAGGCGGATACCTTATAATCGGAATAGGGCTCGGAGCGGTCGGCAGTGCAGTATCAATGCGAAAATATTTAAAGGTGTGATTTGCAAATGAAAAAATTATGGGTTAAAATATTTGCGTGGGTTGCGCTTGTTGCATTTGTCGGAATTATTATTTTGAGCGCGGCAATGTCGTCGGTTTACGCGGCAAAATCCTCCTCGCAGATTAAAAAGGAAATGGACGCGGCAAAGAAGGAAAAAAGCGCGGCGGCGTCCCAGCACGAGGCTTTGGATGCCGAAATTACAAAGGTGTCGGAAAAAATACACAATCTTGAGGTTGACATAAACAACAATCAGATTAAAATTGACCAAACGGCAAAAGAGCTTGAAGAAGCAAAGGCAAAGAGCGAGGAGCAAAATCAATCGTACATAACAAGGGTTAAATATATGATTGAAAACGGCGACCAGACTTATCTCGAAATGCTTTCAACATCAAGCTCGCTTACCGATTTTTTAAACAGAGTCGAAATTGTCAAAATGGTTTCGGAATATGACAAAAACCTTTTGGACACATTAAAAGCAACCGAGGAAAAAATTCAAACGCTTGCAAACGAGCTTGAACAAACTCAACAGACGCTTAATGCAAACAAGGCGAGCCTTGAATCAAACAAGGCGGCGTTAAACAGTAAAATTGCCCAGAACGAAGAGCGTCAGAAAAAGCTTGAATCGGACATCGCAGCTTATCAGAAGGCATACGAACAGGCTAAAAAGCAGGAAGCGGCGGCGTGGGCAAGCGCGCAGAGCAAAATTTCCACCAACACTAAATTTGTCGGCGGACAGTTCGGATGGCCGTCAGCGTCGTCAAGCCTCATAACCTCGGGCTACGGCAGAAGGCTGCACCCCATTCTCGGCACATACCGCGGTCATTCGGGACTTGATATCGGAGCGGCATACGGCACAAACGTGCTTGCGGCAAACGACGGCACGGTTATAGTTGCAGGCTACAATTCAGGCGGATACGGAAACTATGTTATAATTGACCACGGCGGCGGCTACACCACGCTTTACGGTCATAACAGCTCGCTTTGCGTATCGGCAGGGCAGAAGGTAAAAAGGGGAACGGTCATTGCAAAATGCGGCTCAACGGGGCTTTCAAGCGGACCGCACATACATTTTGAAATAAGAATAAACGGCTCGCCCGTAAACCCACTTCCCTATGTACAAAAATAATTCAGGGAGATCGTTATATTAATGTCAAACAAACAAAAAACCGTTTATACGGTGCTTATAACAGCAGTTTTGACGTTTATTGCGTCAACAATCACATATTTTGCGTTCGGCAGTAATATTGTGTATTTTTTGTCGCACAACAAAAATGCCGAAACTTTGTCAAAACTTAACAGGCTCGACAAGCTGGTTGACAAATACTATTACGGCGACATTGACAAAAACAATATGCAGCAATGGGCATATGCAGGCTATCTTGCAGGCCTTGACGACCCGTATACCGAGTATATTTCGCCGGATGAATACGACTCGTTCAACGAAACAAGCACAGGAAATTATACGGGAATCGGCGTTGAAGTGATAAAAAGCGGCGAAGAAACCGTTATTTCAGACGTTTTTGAGGGCACTCCTGCCGAGAGCGCCGGTCTTATGCCGGGCGATATTATCAAAAAAATCGGCGGCAGTGACGCTTATGGCAAAAGCCTTACCGAAATTTCATCGGCTATTAAGGAATATGCCGGCAAAACGTTTGTAATTACCGTTGAAAGAAACGGAAACGTTATGGATATAAACATTAAGCCGAGCGAAATTGAAACAATTCAGGTATCGGAAAAAATGTTGGATAACGGCATTTCGTATATAAGAATTTCAATGTTTGAGGGCAGATGCGCAGAGCAGCTAAAAACCGCTTTGGACAATGCTCAAAAAAACGGAGCAAAGGGCATTATTTTTGATGTCAGAGGCAATCCGGGCGGCGCGCTTAATGTTATAACCAACTGCGTAGACCAGATTTTGGACGAAGGAATAATTCTTACCGTCAAGGACAAAAACGGCAAAGAAACGGTTTATAAAGCAAAGGACGATAAAAAAATTGATTTGCCGCTTGTTATTTTAACAAATTCATCAACGGCAAGTGCGGCGGAGGTTTTCACAAGCTCACTGCACGACAACGGCAAGGCATATGTTGTGGGGACAAAAACCTTTGGCAAGGGCGTTGTTCAAACGATTTTTGACCTTGGCGACAATTCGATTGCAAAAATTACCACGGCAAAGTATTTTACTCCTAAAAACGTTTGCATTGACAAAATCGGCATTACGCCCGACAAGGTTGTTGAGCTTGACGAAAAATACAAAGACGCCCCGGTAAGGTATATTCCCGACGGCGAGGATAATCAGCTTAATGCGGCAATAGAAGTTATGAAAGAAAAGATAAAGTAGAATTTTCCGCTGCTTACGGATTAATGTGGGCGGCGGATTTTTACGTTTAAAAATCGTGGCAGTTTCCTGTATAAAAACCATATTCATCAAAAATTTTCCTTCTATGACTGAAAATACAGATTTGTTATTTTTTCTTTTTGCTACGCAGGGGTACTTTTAGAGTAAAAGTACCCAAAAGCGCAGGGACTAAAATTTTTTAAATTACACTTGAAAAATTCATTAATATATAGTATAATAAAAAACGGTCGTACAACCGGGGCGGTAGCGGTGCCCTGTACTTGCAATCCGCTATAGCAAGGGTTATGTCTTTTACGAGGGTTATTCTTTGTGCGGTCTTGCGCATTGTAAGTGGTGTTGAGAGCAAGGTCTTACGCAATACACGGCTGTGAATCAGGTCAGGTGGGGAACCAAGCAGCCTTAAGCAGTTTTGTTGTATGTGCCGTAAGGTCCCCTTGTTTGAGCTAACTATAATGTCTGCGCGCGGAAAGATAATTCGACTTTAAGACGTGCGGCCTTTATTTTTGTATTTTTATTTTTTTATATAAGGAGGTTTTTTCGTGGCATACAAGGCTTTATACAGAAAATGGCGTCCCCTTACGTTTGACGACGTTATCGGGCAGGAGCATATTACAAAAACGCTAAAAAACGAAATTGCTGAAAACAGGATTGCCCACGCATATCTATTTACCGGAACGCGCGGAACAGGAAAAACCTCAACGGCAAAAATCTTAAGCCGCGCCATAAACTGCGAGCATTTAAACGGAAGCAATCCGTGCAACGAATGTGACATCTGCAAGGGAATTTTAAGCGAAACGGTAATGGATATAATTGAAATTGACGCCGCGTCAAACACGGGTGTTGACAACATTCGTTCCATTATTGAGCAGGTGCAGTACACGCCGACGGTGACAAAATACAAGGTTTACATCATTGACGAGGTGCATATGCTGTCGCAGGGCGCGTTCAACGCACTTTTAAAAACGCTTGAAGAACCGCCGAAACACGTTGTATTTATTCTTGCAACAACCGAAGTTCATAAAATTCCTGCCACAATACTGTCGCGGTGCCAGCGTTTTGACTTCAAAACAATATCGCCATCCGACATATCGGGCAGAATTAAAACCATACTTTCATCAGAAGGAATTACGGCAGACGATTCGGCAATAGATTATGTTGCTTATCTTGCAAACGGTTCAATGCGCGATTCTTTAAGTATTCTTGACCAGTGCCTTGCGTTTAAGCACGATAATTTAACCTATGACGATGCGGTGGAAATTCTCGGCGGACTTGACGATTCGTCACTTCTTAAAATTGCGGATTTAATCGGCAAAAACGACACAAAAGGCGCGATATGCGCTTTTTACGATATTCTTAAAACAGGAAAAAATATTGACGATTTTGCAATGCGCGCGCTCGATATTTTTTCTAAAATTATGATTTGCACCGTTACGGGCGAAAAAGACGCGGACGGTTCATCTGCTCAAAAAGACAAAATTTTTGAAATTTCAAAAAACTTTTCGCACGAGCATATAATGTTTTGCATAAAAATTTTAAGCGACCTGACAACAAGCATTAAATTTACAAAAAATGCAAAAACTCTTATTGAGGTTGCAATTACCCGAATGAGCGAACCCGACTTGAGTACAAGCGTTGACGCGCTTTTGGAACGCATTAAACGTCTTGAAAGCAAGGTTGCGGCGCTTTCGGCAGGAAATTTTTCCGCATCCGCAAAAACTGAAGATATTAAGGCGCCGTCTGCTAATGCCGATGCTGCAGAGGATATTCCCCCTTGGGAAGATTCTTTGCAAAACACTGAAATTTTGCAAGATGACGGTGCAAAAAATTCAAACGAGAAAAACACCGAAAAAATCCAAAATTCGCAGAGCGCTGACGAAACGCACGCAGAACAATGCGAACATTTGCCCGAAAACAACGGCGCAAAAAAAAGCGACAGTCAAGATGAAATTAAAAATCAGCCGTCCGAGGACGCGACGCTTGAAAAAATTACAAAATCGTGGGGCGAATTTATAAACCGCTCACTAAAAGACGGTGAACTGTCGGTTTATTTAGCTATCAAGGACACTTCGGCGGCTGACGAAAACGGAATTTTGAAAATAAAGGTTGAAAACGAAGAAAAACGCGGAAAAGTTCTTTCAAGCAAAGACAAAATAAAAGAATATATTATAAAAATTTTTGGTAAAAATGTCGAAATAAAAGCCGAAATAAGCGGTAAAGTTTGGTCAAATAAAGACACAACAGATGCAGTTTTTGACAAACTGGATAAATTTTCAAAACAATTTCCACAAAATTTCACCTCCGAAGGGCAATAATATTGTAGCTGTTTACAATACCGAAAATTTGACATTTATCGTATTCTGTGGTATAATTTTGCAATTAATAAAAGTAAATCTTGCAAAACTTAATTTTACGGAGGTATAAAATGGTTGGTATAGCAATTTTAGGTTACGGAGTGGTCGGCTCGGGCGTTTACGAAGTTATCAGAAAGAACGCAAAGAGCATAACCCGACGTGCAGGCACAAAAATCGACATTAAGCATATACTGGACATAAGAGATTTTGAAAATCACAGCGAAAAAAATCTTTTTACAAAAAATTTTGACGATATACTGACCGATACCGATGTTAGCGTTGTTGTTGAGGTAATGGGCGGCGTAAATCCTGCTTATGAATTTACCAAACGCGCGCTGATGGCTAAAAAAAGCGTAGTAACCTCAAATAAAGAACTTGTTGCAACTCACGGCTGCGAGCTTTTGAAAATCGCGTCCGAAAACAAGGTTCACTACCTGTTTGAAGCAAGCGTAGGCGGCGGCATTCCTATCATAAGACCGTTAAAGCTGTGTCTTGCGGCAAATGAAATTACCGAAATTACAGGAATTTTGAACGGAACCACAAACTACATCTTGACAAAGATGATTAATAATAACAAAACAATGTCGGACGCGCTTAAAAGGGCGCAGGAAAAGGGCTATGCCGAAAAAGACCCTGCGGCGGATATTGACGGAATTGACGCGGCAAGAAAAATTGCAATACTTGCCTCACTTGCTTTCGGAAAATTTGTTGACAGCGCAAAAATTCCCGTTGCGGGAATACGAAACGTTACGCTTACCGATGTTGAATACGCAAAAAAGCTTGAATGTGTAATTAAGCTTTGCGGTCATTGCGCCGCTCTTGAAAACGGTAAAGTTGACGTTTTCGTATCGCCGTGCTTTGTTTCAAAAGAAAGTCCGCTTTCAACCGTTGACGGCGTTTTCAATGCAATTTTGGTTAAGGGCAACGCTGTGGGCGACGCACTTTTCTACGGCAAGGGCGCAGGAAAGCTTCCGACCGCAAGCGCAGTTGTGTCTGATATTATTGAAATCGCAAAAAGCGGCGAAAACACCTTCTCTCCTGTTTGGGAGGATAAGGGCGACGTTTTGGAAAATCCGAAAAATTCGGTTTCAAAGCACTTTGCGCGCATCAAAGCGGAAAATAAAAATGAAATGCGCGATAAAATTTTGAGCATATTTGACAATGCACAAATTATTGACATTGAAAACGGCGAAATAGGCTTTGTTACAGAAAATATGACCGCCGAAGGCTTTAATGACGGCATAGAAAAGCTTAACGTCGAGGTTATAAGCACATTTTTGGTATTATCATAAAAAGGGGGAATGCAAGGTGAGTTTAATCGTTCAGAAATTCGGCGGAAGCTCGGTTGCAAATAAGGAAAGAGTTTTTAATGTTGCAAAAAGAATTATCGAAACATATAAAAAAGGAAACTCGGTAGTGGTAGTTGTTTCGGCACAGGGTGACACCACCGATGATTTGATTGAAAAAGCAAAAGAAATTTCACAAAATCCGTCAAAGCGCGAAATGGATATGCTTCTTTCAACAGGCGAGCAAATTTCAATTTCGCTTTTGGCTATGGCTATACACGAGCTGGGATATCCCGCAATTTCGCTCACAGGCTGGCAGGTTGGGCTTAACACCGACACAAGCTATTCAAACGCAAGAATAAGCAAAATCAGCGCGGAGCGAATTAAAAAGGAGCTTGAACACAAAAACATTGTGGTTGTGGCAGGCTTTCAGGGAATTAACAAATACGAGGATATAACAACTCTCGGACGCGGCGGCTCGGATACCTCGGCGGTTGCGCTTGCGGCGGCTCTCGGCGCTGACCTTTGCGAAATCTATACCGATGTGGACGGCGTATATACCGCAGACCCGAGAATTGTTAAAAACGCCAGAAAAATGGACGTTATTTCGTTTGACGAAATGCTTGAGCTTGCAAGTATGGGCGCAAACGTTCTGCACAACCGTTCGGTTGAGATGGCGAAAAAATATAACGTAAACCTTTGCGTTAGGTCATCGCTTAATAATAATGAAGGAACTGTCGTTAAGGAGGTAAACAGTATGGAAAAAATGTTGGTTAAGGGTGTGGCGCACGATTTGGACGTTGCCAGAATTTCACTTTGCGATATTGAGGATAAGCCCGGCGTTGCTTTTAAGGTGTTCTCCCTCCTTGCAAAAAACGGCATAAACGTTGATATTATTCTTCAGTCAATCGGAAGGGAAAACAAAAAGGATATAAGCTTTACGGTTTCAAAATCGAATATGGAAAGGGCTGTTGAGCTTCTTAATGAAAACAAGGAAATCATCGGATTTGACGATATAAAAGCGGCAGATTCGTTTGCAAAGGTTTCAATCGTAGGTGCCGGTATGGTTAACAATCCGGGCGTTGCTTCCGCTATGTTTGAAGCGCTGTGCGAAGCCGGCATTAACATTCATATGATTTCAACCTCCGAAATTAAGGTGTCAGTGCTGATTAACGAAAAGAATGCCGAAAAAGCGGTTAACGCAATCTGTGACAAGTTTAATCTTGCAGAATAATTTAAAATAAAGAGCAAAGCAGACAAGGGGGTCGCATTTGTGCGGTTCCCTTTTGCGCTGAAATTGAGGTATTTTTAATGGAAGAAATTAACAAAACGTTCAAAATTGAAGGCAGAAATCCTGTTTTGGAGGCCTTAAAATCAGGACGTCAGATTGATAAAATTTATATAAAAAAGGGCGAAATTCAAGGCTCTGCAAAAAAAATTTTTGCGCTTGCAAAAGCGAAAAAAATCATAATTTCCGAAGTTGACAGACAAAAGCTTGATATGATGAGCGAAACAAAAGCGCATCAGGGCGTTATTGCAATAGCTCCCGTAAAGGATTATGCAAGCGTCGATGATATTTTAGCGGAGGCGGACAAAAAGCAAAAACCGCATTTTATCATAATTGCAGACAGAATTTCCGACCCGCACAACCTCGGTGCAATAATAAGAACGGCAAATGCGGCAGGCGCGGACGGCGTTAT
This sequence comes from Oscillospiraceae bacterium, assembly GCA_022769845.1. Taxonomy (GTDB): domain Bacteria; phylum Bacillota; class Clostridia; order UMGS1810; family UMGS1810; genus Qingrenia. The sequence continues at coordinate 7,875 of JALEIO010000074.1, read as the reverse complement.
TATTTCAAAGCACAGCAGCGCTTCTCTTACACCGGTATGCGAAAAATCATCGGCAGGCGCGGTAGAATACACGCCCGTTGCAAAGGTTACCAACCTTGTGCAGACAATAGAAAAGCTTAAAAAGCAGAATATTTGGGTTATCGGCGCGGATATGGACGGCGAAAACACAATATACGCACAGGATTTTTCAGGCGATATTGCAATAGTAATCGGCAGCGAAGGCGAAGGAATTTCGCCGCTCATCAAAAAAAGCTGCGATTTTCTTGTTAAAATTCCTATGTACGGCGAGGTTACCTCGCTTAACGCTTCGGTTGCCGGCGCGCTTATGATTTACGAAGCGGTACGAAGACGGCAGGATATATAATTAAAAAAACGGAGGACTTTTTATGAACGCAATTATTACGGTAGTGGGAAAAGACCGAGTAGGCATAATCTGCGGCGTTACAACGGTTTTATCCGAGCTCAACGTTAACATTCTCGACATTTCACAGACAATTATGAACGACATTTTTACAATGATTATGTCGGTAAGCTTAAAGGATATGCCGGGAAGCTTTGCAAATCTTTCCGACCGCCTTGCAAAAGAGGGCGAAAAGCTTGGCGTTGTGATAAATATTCAGCACGAGGATATTTTTAACTCGATGCACAGAATTTAATTTTGCAAAAAACGAAAGGGCTTTGATATGATTAATCAAACAGAAATTCTTGAAACTATAAATATGATTGAAAAAGAAAACCTTGACATACGCACAATCACAATGGGAATTTCGCTTCTCGACTGCACATCCGAAAGCATTGACAGCCTTTTGACAAAGGTGTATGACAAGGTAACCAAAAAAGCCGAAAACCTTGTAAAAGTAGGCGAGCAGATTGAGGCTGAATACGGAATACCGATAATCAACAAGCGCATTTCGGTAACGCCGATATCGCTTATCGGGCAGGGGAAAACCTCGGACGATTTTGTGAAAATTGCAAAAACTCTGGACAAAGCGGCAAACACCGTTGGGGTTAACTTTATCGGCGGTTTTTCGGCGCTTGTGCACAAAGGCTTTACAGTTGGAGATACTGCGCTTATTGACGCTATTCCCCAAGCGCTTTCCGAAACAAACCTTGTTTGCTCGTCGGTAAATGTTGGCTCTACAAAGGCAGGAATTAATATGGACGCCGTTAAAAAGATGGGCGAAATCATAAAGCAAACTGCCGAAATGACAAAAAACACCGATGGATTTGGCTGTGCAAAGCTTGTTGTTTTTGCAAATGCGGTAGAGGATAATCCGTTTATGGCAGGCGCGTTTCACGGCGTAGGCGAAGCGGAGTGCGTTATAAACGTTGGCGTAAGCGGTCCCGGCGTTGTAAAATGCGCACTTGAAAAGGTTAAGGGATGCGATTTTCAGACGGTTTCCGAAACAGTCAAGAAAACAGCCTTTAAAATTACAAGAATGGGAAATCTTGTTGCAAAGGAAGCGTCAAAACGTCTTAACGTGCCTTACGGAATAGTGGATTTATCGCTTGCTCCCACACCGGCTGTGGGCGACAGCGTAGCATATATTTTGGAGGAAATGGGTCTTGAAAAATGCGGTGCGCATGGCACTACCGCGGCGCTCGCGCTTCTTAACGACGCAGTTAAAAAAGGAGGCATTTTCGCAGCCTCCAACGTCGGCGGTTTATCGGGTGCGTTTATCCCGGTAAGCGAGGACGCAGGAATGATTGAAGCAGCAAAATCGGGAGCGCTGTCCATTGAAAAGCTGGAGGCTATGACCTGCGTTTGCTCGGTCGGGCTTGATATGATTGTTATTCCCGGCGACACAAGCGCGTCCACAATTTCAGCAATCATAGCGGACGAAGCGGCGATTGGTATGATAAATAATAAGACCACTGCGGTAAGAGTTATTCCCGCTCCCGGCAAAAAGGTGGGCGACATTGTGGAATTCGGCGGACTTTTAGGAACCGGTCCGGTTATGAAGGTAAGCAATCTTGATTCTTCGGCGTTTATCGCAAGGGGCGGCAGAATTCCCGCTCCGATACACAGCTTGAGGAATTAAAATATATTTTTGTTTTCATAAGAAGGTGAGAATATGGCGTATAACGCAATAGGTGCAATAATTGCCATCGAAAAAAAGGCGCAGGAAATTATAGCGCCTGCAACAAAGGCACAGGAAAGCCTTGCAGACGATATATGCGCCGAAAAGGAAAAAATATATTCGGCAAAAAAAGCCGAGTATGAACAAAAAATCGCCGACTTTAAAAAGGGCGAGGAGGACAAGGCGCAAAGGCTTATAAAAAAAGCAGACGAAGGTGCCGAAGAAGCGAAAAAAAAGCTTGATGAAATGTATGACCAAAACTTTTCAAAATGGCTTGACACATTATTCAAAAACGTTTCGGGGCAGGTGTAAGGTAAATGGGAACTATGATTAAGCACGCTGCAATGGGCACAAAAATCAGGTCAATGCAAGGCAAAATGCTTGAATTAAGCGATTACGACAGGCTTTTAAAAATGTCATCGGTATCATCTGCCGCTAACTATTTAAAAGAGTTTGAGTCGTTAAACCTGATGCTTGCCGGAATAAATGACAAGGAAACCCACAGGGGCGATTTGGAAAAGCGTCTCGGCACACAGATGATTTTGGAATTTAAAAAGCTTTACAACTTTGCCGACGCCTCCACAAAAAAATTTTTGAGCATATATTTTATGCAGTTTGAGCTTGGGCTTTTAAAGCGTGTTGCCCGCGCGATTAACGCAGGCGAGCAGGATAAGCATACTGAAAACTCGGACGAATTTTTAAAAAAGCACTTGCATTTTGACTTAAACGAGGCCTACAATTCGCAGAGCATAAGAGAGCTTACCGACTATCTGTCGGGCATAAAATGCTTTAAGGTTTTATCGTCTATGTTAAAGGCAAAGCAAAAAAGCGACGTTTTTACCTTTGAAATGACGCTGGACGTGTTTTTTTACAATCTTGTGTCAAAGTCGGTAAAACATATTTCGGACAAAACCGAAAAAGAAATTTTCTTAAAATATTTCGGCACAAACGTAGACCTTTTGAATTTGAAGTGGATATATCGGTGCAAAATGAATTTTGACACAGACAACGATACAATTTTCAGCTACATTATCCCCTTCTATTACAAAATAGGCAAAAAAACCGTTGCAAGCTTGGTCAATGCAAAAAAAGAGGAGTTTTGCACTCTTGTAAAAGACACTTGCTACGGAAAAGTTTTTGCAAGCGGCGATTTTGAGCACGAAATCCGCGTTTACTTAAAGAGCTTCTACAAAAAGCTCAAATCAAATTACCCATACAGCGCAACCGCAATTTTGTGCTATTTGCAGCTTAAGCGCATTGAGGCAGGCAACATAATTTCGATAATCGAGAGCATAAGATACTCGCTTACCGAGGACGAAACAAGAAAATTTCTTGTATTATAACTAAATTAAGATGTCCCCCGCCTCTACAGGCGGCGGATTCCACTTAATTTTTTCATTGGGAGTACAATCTCCCACTGAAATCGTTGAATGACGGGGCTTTGCCCCTTATTGAACTATAAAACATATTTTAAAGCGTGGTGTTATAATTGAGCATTGAAAAATTAAGTTTAATAAGCATAGTCGGGCCTGTTGAGCAGTACGACGACGCAATTTCGGACATTGTTATAGGCTCGGATATTCACCTTGAAAACGCACTTAACGTTTTGGAGGGCAACAAAGCCTTAAAGCCGTTTGAGGACGAAAATCCCTATATCGGAAATTTGGAAAAATTAAGGAATATCATAGCAACTCACAACCTTTGCGAAGATTTTTCCAACGAGAATACACTGTCATACAACATTGACAGTACCGAGGCTCTGATTAAAAAAATCAAAACCGAAAAGCGCGCCTTGAGTGATGAAATAAATGAACTTCGCGAAAAAAAGGCGCATAACGATGAGATTATAGAACAGCTTAAGCCTCTTTTGGAAATTAATGTAAACCTTGAGGACATTTTAAGCTTCAAATTTACGGCGGTGCGCTTCGGCAAACTTCCCAAGGCAAGCTACGCAAAGCTTGAAGAATATTTGCAGGAGCTTGAGGCATTTTTCTTTAAAGGCAGTGAAAACAAGGACTATGTATGGGGAGTTTATTTTACCCCCCGAACGCTTGCAGAAAAGGTAGACAGAATTTTTTCGTCTCTTTATTTTGAGCGGACAATTATATCAAACGAAGCAAGCGGCACACCGAAGGACGCAATTTTCAAGCTTGAAATGGAAAACGACGTTGTGATGTCGAAAATTGAAAATGCGGAAAAATCGCTCAACGATATTTACGAAAAAAACAAAGCGGATATTTTCGGAATATACAAGCTTTTATCCGAAAAAGAAACAATATACAAATACCGAAAATACGGCGCATTTGCAAAAAATTCGTTCTATATAATCGGCTGGGCAAACAAAAAAACCATTGCCGCCATTGACGAAAAAGTAAAGCGGCACAAGGATATTTCTCTGGTAATCGAGGAGGCAAAAGACGTTTCAAACTACATTACGCCGCCGACGCTTTTAAAGAACAACGCGCTGTTTAAGCCGTTTGAATTTTTCGTTAAAATGTATGGGCTTCCTTCCTATAACGAAATCGACCCGACGCCGCTTGTTGCATTATCCTATATACTTATGTTCGGCATAATGTTCGGCGATTTGGGTCAGGGAGCAATACTTGCATTAGGCGGATTTTTGATTTACAAGTTTAAAAAAATCGACCTTGCAGCCATAATTTCGCTTGCAGGCGTAAGCTCAATGGTGTTCGGCTTTATATTCGGCAGCGTATTCGGCTACGAAGATGTTATAAATCTGCCGTTTACGGTTCACCCGATGGAAAACATTATGCCCGTTCTTCTTGCTACAATAGGGCTCGGATGCGTAATTATCACAATCGCAATGCTTTACAATATTGCAAACGGCATAAAAACCAAGAAATACGGCAAGGTGTTCTTTGAACAGAACGGACTTGCGGGGCTTGTTTTCTACTGGGCTGTTATAATCGGCATTTTGCTTTTGTTTGTAAAGGGCATAAACGCATTTACAATCGTTTACAACACAATATTTCTTGTAATTCCGCTTATAATGGTGTTTGCAAAAGAACCGCTCACAAGGTTTTTAAGCAAAAAACGACCGTATCTTACAGGCACGAAGGGCGAGTTTATATTGGAAAACTTCTTCGAGCTGTTTGAAATAATATTAAGCTTTGTCACCAATACCGTTTCGTTTGTCAGAGTGGGTGCGTTTGCATTAAACCACGTCGGAATGATGGGCGTTGTATTTGTATTTTCAAAAATGGCGTCGGGCGGCGCAAGTATGGTTGTGGTAATTTTGGGCAATATGCTCGTTATGGGTCTTGAAGGCCTTATCGTTGGTATTCAGGTTCTTCGTTTGGAGTTCTACGAAATCTTCAGCAGATTTTTTGAGGGCAACGGACGTGAATTCAGAAGTATAGAAAAAAATAACGCGTAAATTTTGGAGGTAAAAAATTATGACTACTTTAATCAGTATTTTATTGGCAATGAGCATTTTGGTTCCTTTCGGTATTTACTTTAAGAGTGAAAAAAGCAGAAAATGCGGTAAAATCGCACTTTTATCAAACATTTTCTCGTTCTTTACAATTCTTATTGTTTCAACAATCTGCATATTTGCTTCGGCAAGTGCGGCGCCTGCTGACGCTTCAAACACCGCAGGGCTTGCGTATATAGCTGCGGCGCTTGTTACAGGTATGGCTACAATCGGTGCAGGTATTGCGGTTGCTTCGGCTTCAAGTGCGGCTCTCGGAGCTATCAGCGAAGACCCTAAAGTTATGGGTAAAGCGCTTATCTTTGTTGCGCTGGCAGAAGGTATCGCATTGTACGGACTTTTGGTTTCCTTCACAATCTTAAGCAAATTTTAAGAGGCGAAAAATATGAAAATGTACTTAATCAGCGACAATGTCGATACCGCGACAGGGCTTAGGCTTGCGGGCATTGACGGAGTTGTTGCGCATACGGAGGACGAAATCAAAAAGGCGCTCGACTATGCCGTAAACGATGAGGAAATTGCAATACTTCTTATTACCGAAAAGCTTGCAAAAAGCTTTCCCGATTTTATAAAAGAAGTTAAGCTTGAGCATTACAAGCCGCTCATTGTTGAAATTCCCGACCGTCACGGCACAGGGCGCGGAAAAGATTTTATTACAAACTATGTCAGCGAGGCAATTGGCCTAAAGCTTTAGGAGGCTGAACAAATATGTCGGATTTTGACGTAAAAATCGAAACCTTTACAAATCTCACCTTAACCCAGGCGGCAAAGGCGCGGGATAAAATTATGGAAAAATGCGAAAGTGAAAAAAAAGCAACACTTGCAGCTTACACAGCGGAATGTGAAGAAAAGTTTTCAAAAATGCTTAAAGAAAATCAGGTTAAAATAAGCACTGAAAATCACCGAAGCGTTTCAAAAGAAGTAACCGAGTGCAAGAAAAAGATATTTTCACACCGCGAAATGCTTATCGGCAAGCTTTTCGACGCTTTAAACGATAAAATTTCAGAATTTAAAAAGAGCAACGAATATAAAAATTATCTTGAACAATGCATTTTAAAAGGCATTGAAACGGTTGGAAAAGATAATCTTTTGCTTACCTTTGATACGTCGGACAAAGAAATCGGTGAAGAATTTGCAAAAAATTACAATGCCGAGGTAAATTTTAAGGACGGTTTAGTCGGCGGCGTTATCGTGTCTGCAAAAATGTGTGCTGTTGCCTGCAATATGTCAATTCAGGCAAGCATTGAAAATTTAAAGGAAACCTTCCTTGAAAACAGCGGTTTTTCAATAGATGTAATGTAGGGCAGGTGTTAAAAAGTGAAAAACGGATATATATACGGAATTAACGGCCCTGTTGTTGCCGTAAAAGGCACAGACGAGCTTAAAATGATGGAAATGGTAAAAGTCGGCAAGGATAAGCTTATCGGCGAGGTTATCGGCCTTGAAAGCGACCGCGCAATTGTGCAGGTTTACGAAGAAACCACCTCGGTTGCGGCAGGCGAAGAGGTTGTGGGACTTAAAAGCGCAATGAGCGCGCTTTTGGGTCCGGGTCTTATCGGGTCTATTTTTGACGGAATTCAGCGTCCGCTTCTTGTTATGGAACAAAAAAGCGGCGCGTTTATCGAGCGTGGTATGGATGTATCATCGCTTGATACCGAAAAAAAGTGGAATGTTCGCATAACGGCTAAAACAGGCGATGTTTTAAAGGGCGGAGACATTGTTGCCGAAACAGATGAAACAGAATCAATCGTTCACAAAATTATGGTTCCTCCAACGCTTGAAGGAGAGGTTGTGTTTGCCGCAAAGGACGGCGACTATACCATAAACGATACCATTATAAAATTAAAGGATAAATCAGGCACCGAGCACGACATTACTCTGTGCCAGAAATGGCCTATCAGGAAGGCGCGCCCGTACACAGTGCGAAAAACCCCTACCGAGCCGCTTATTACCGGTCAAAGAGTTATTGACGCGCTTTTTCCCATTGCAAAAGGCGGCGCGGCGGCAATTCCCGGTGGTTTCGGCACAGGCAAAACTATGACGCAGCATCAGCTTGCAAAATGGTGCGATGCTGACATTATTGTTTATATCGGCTGCGGCGAGCGCGGAAACGAAATGACGCAGGTTCTGGAGGATTTTACCGCGCTTATCGACCCGAGAACAGGCAAATCTCTTATGAACAGAACAATCCTTATCGCAAATACGTCAAATATGCCTGTTGCGGCGCGTGAAGCGTGCATTTACACAGGCGTTACTCTTGCGGAATATTATCGCGATATGGGATATAACGTTGCGATTATGGCAGATTCCACCTCGCGATGGGCAGAAGCTCTTCGTGAAATT
>JALEIO010000190.1 GCA_022769845.1 Oscillospiraceae bacterium | reverse complement strand
TTCTTTTGACGAATCGGGAAGTTCGCGGTCAATAATTTTATAAATTTTTTTAAGCTCGTCCATAAGATTTTTCTTGTTGTGCAAGCGCCCTGCAGTATCGAAAATCAAAACGTCCGCGCCGCGCGCCTTTGCAGCGCTGATGGAATCGTACATCACAGCGCCCGGGTCCGCACCCTCCTGATGCCTTATAATATCAACCCCTACTCTGTCTGCCCAAACCTGAAGCTGGTCAACCGCGGCAGCACGGAAGGTATCGCCTGCGCCTAAAATAACCTTCTTGCCCTCTGATTTAAAAAGACTTGCCATTTTGCCAATTGACGTGGTTTTCCCCACACCGTTTACGCCTATAACCATAATAACCGCAGGCGAACCCGAAAGATGCACTTCACTGTCGTTTTCGCTTAAAATGTCAACCACAATCTCTTTAATAGCATTTTTCACCTCATCTGCCTCGGTAAGATGCTGCTCCTTCACTTTTTTCTTTAGTTCATCAATAATAAACATAGCCGTTTCAACGCCGACATCTGCCATAATAAGCGCTTCTTCAAGCTCGTCATATAAATCGTCGTCAATTTTTTTAAACACCTTCAGCACACTGTCAAGCTTATCGCCAAAAGAGTTTTTTGTCTTTTCAAGACCTTTTTTAAGTTTTTCCTTAAAAATGCTAAACATCGTTTTCCTCCAAATCGTCAAAGTTAAGTTTTAAAAGCTTTGAAACGCCCTTTTCCTGCATTGTAACACCGTACAAAATATCCGCAGTTTCCATAGTTCCGCGCCTATGGGTTACTATTAAAAATTGCGTATCAGACGTATATTTTTTAGCATAATTTGCAAATTTGTAAACATTAGCCTCATCGAGCGCCGCCTCTACCTCGTCCAAAAGACAAAACGGCGTCGGTGCGGTTTTTAATACCGCAAACAGAAGAGCAATCGCCGAAAAAGCTCTTTCACCGCCCGATAAAAGCGTGAGATTCTGCAATTTTTTGCCGGGCGGCTGAACTTCAATTTCAATGCCGCTCGAAAGAACATCACTTTCATCGGCAAGATAGATTTTTGCCATACCGCCGCCGAAAAGTTCGGCAAAAACGCGTTTGAATTCCTCTTTTATCGCATTGAATGCGGCTGTGAATTTTTCCTTCATAATTCCCTGCATATTCTCGATAATGCCGATAAGATTTTTTTTAGCCTCGTTCAAATCATTTTCTTGATTTGACAAAAATTCGTACCGTTCAGACACCGCCTTATATTCCTCAATAGCGTCAATATTGATGTTGCCAAGCTCCTTAATCTGACGTTTGATTGCCGCCGCCTCGCGTTGTGCTTCCGAAAAGCTTTCTAAATCTTTTTTATACATTTGCGCGTCGGAATAGGTAATTTCATAATCATCCCACAATTTATTTATAACGGTTTCAATGTCATTTTCCGCTTTTGCAACTTTGCTTTCACAGCGTGTCGTCTCCTGCGCAAGCACCAACACAACCTCCTGATTTTCTTTAGAGGCTTGATTGGTATTTTTAATATCAGCAAGAATTTTTTCCTGCTCATTATTAAGCAAATCAAGCTTTTTGGCAAATTCATCAAAGCTTTTTCTTGTGCCGCTCATCAAATTTTCAATTTTTGAAATTTCATTGTTAAGCTCGTTGTTTTTGTGAGTATAATTTTCCAAATTTTTTATATTTTCGTTTATTTTATCCTCATATTCTTTTTTCCTTGCGGCATATTCTCCGATACTTGCGTTTATAAAGCCCAAATCCTTTATTTTTCCATTCTGACGCAGCTTTTTTGCTGAAATTTCATTTTTTAATTCTTCGTCTTTCTCTTTTAGGTTGGCAAGGCCTTCTTCCGCAGTGGTTATTTCCGCGCGAATTTTTGAAATTTTTTCATCGTTTTCGGCTATTTTTTGCGCAAGAATTGCTTTGTTTTTATCTATATCATTAATTTGTGTATTTATATCGCCGCTTTCGCCACCCAAAAGACGAATTTTTTCATTTAGGTTTTTTATGTTTTCGTCAAGGTGTATTTTTTCTGTTTTAAGCCTGACAATGCTGTTCTCGCACTGTGCTCGCTTGCTGTCAAATTCCTCTTTTTTAACCGCGATTTCTTTAATTTTCTGATTGTTTTTTGCAATTCTGCTGTCATTTTTATCAATTTTTTTAGAAAGTATGTCGGTTTCGATTTTTAACTGCTCAATATTTTTTGCACGGCTTATCAGTCCGAGCCGCAAATCCGAGCTTCCGCCCGTAATGGAACCGCCTGCGTTTAAAACCTGGCCGTCAAGGGTAACCACCTTAAACTTGTAGCCGTATTTTCGGGAAAGGACAATTCCCGAGTCTATGTTGTCAACAATTACCGTTCTGCCAAGAAGATATGAAAAAATTCCGTCAAATTTTTTGTCATAATCAATAAGATTTGCCGCAATGCCGATAAACCCTTTTTCACTTGACGGCGCATTTTTCATAATCTCGCCTTTTACAGATGTAAGCGGCAAAAATGTTGCGCGTCCGCTTTTTGAGCGTTTAAGAGTTTCAATGCACGACTTTGCGGTTTCTTCGTTATCAGCGACAATATTCTGCATAGCACGTCCCAACGCGGTTTCAATCGCAACAACGTACTTTTCGTCAACAGTTAAAAGCTTTGAAACAACGCCGAAAATACCATCTATATTTGAATGTAAAATCTCCTTAACGCCTTTGGAATATCCCTCAAGCGACTTTTCCAAATCCTCAAGCGCACGGCGCTTTGAATTTTTAGCGTTGTATTCTGCAGTAACAGCGTTTTGCTCGGCTTTTAAAGCGTCGTTTTCACCCGTAATTTCAAAATATTCTTTTTTAAGCCTGTCCAACCCTTTTACACATTCAGCCGAAACCTTTTCGCAGTCCGAAAGCTCAAAAATGCAACTTTCAAGCTGGTTACGGCACGTTTCCAAATCGTCGTTGCTTGCGGCAATTTCGTTTTTTATGCTGTCCTTTCGCTCGGCAAAGTTTTTCTGAAGTGCCTCGAGTCCATCACTGTTTGCCGACAAATTGGTATTTTCATTCAAAAGCTCAATAATATCCGCTTTTTTATTTT
>JALEIO010000048.1 GCA_022769845.1 Oscillospiraceae bacterium | reverse complement strand
ACGCGCGTTTGAATGGGTTGCGCACACGCGCCCGTCAAAGCTTTCAAGAACATCATAAAATCCGGCATCGCTGATATGCGAAGTATCAAGAATAATCCCGAATTTTTGCATTTCGGAAAGATATTTTTTTCCGAGCGGCGTAAGACCCCTTTTGTTTTCGTCCGCGCCGCCGTTCGGATATCCCACACCGCCGCACAAAGGCGTGTCGTCATTCCAGGTAAGACTCATAATTTTTACGCCCGCTGCGGCAAATTTTTCAATATCGCAAAGCTTTAAATCTTTTGTATTGCCCAAGCCTTCGATTGAAATTATGGTGTTAAAGCTGCCGTTTTTTATCTTTTCTGTTTCGCTTTTAATTTTTTCAATAATTGCAAAAATATCGGCGGTTTTTAAATTTCCTTGGTTGAAAATCGCCATTGTGTAGGTTGCCTTTTTATAATTTTCGCATTTTTTTGCACTCACCATACAATCGTTGTCATAAAGGCTTTTGCTGTCGAAATAAAGCTTTAACGCCGTATCGCAGTGCGCGTCAAAAATTTCATATTCCATAATAATATCACTCTTTCAAAATTAAAATGAATTGTCAAACGCGTTTTTGATATAGTTGATTTTGTCAACATAAAATTTTTCGTTTTTTTTATGCGCGTAAACCTCCGCAACGTCAAAACGGATTTCGCCGTCCCAATCGTTTTGCAAAAGATATTCCTGTGCGCCGAGAATGATTTTCTGCTGTTTTTTAAAATCGACAGCCTCCTTCGGAGTGCCGAATTTGTCGCTTGAGCGCGTTTTTACCTCAATAAAGCATAAAATTTTGCCTTTTTGCGCGATTATATCAATCTCAAACGAGCGTTTTCTGAAATTTTGCGCTATTATTTTGTAAAATCTTCGCGACAAAAATTTTGCCGCCGCCTCCTCGCCGAATTTGCCGAGCGCCTTTTTGTCCGATTTATCTAAATTGTTAATTTTGTTCAATTTAAAGCCCTTCTTAAATCAATTTTTAAAAAGCCTGAAGCTCTGTCTGTGATACGGACAGGCACCGTATTTTGCAAGCATTTCGTAGTGCAGCTTTGTGCCGTAGCCCTTGTGCTTTGAAAATTGATATTGAGGGTATTCTTTGTCAATTTTGTCCATAAATCTATCCCTCGAAACCTTTGCCAGAACCGACGCCGCCGCAATGGTCAGGCTTTTTTGGTCGCCCTTTACAATAAGCTCAAACGGGCAGGAAAGATTTTTCATACTGTTGCCGTCAATAAGCGCAATTTCGGGCGCGGGGTTAAGAGCGTCTATTGCCTTTTTAAACGCCAAATGCGCGGCGTTCAAAATGTTAATTTCGTCAATCACCTTTTCGTCAACAGACGCAATGGAAAACGCAACCGCTTTTTCTTTGATAACGTCAAAATAATAATCGCGCTTTTTTTCCGAAAGCTTTTTTGAGTCGGTAAGACCTTCTATTTGAATGTTTTGAGGAAAAATTACCGCCGCCGCATAAACGGGGCCTGCGAGCGGTCCTCTGCCTGCCTCGTCCGCACCGGCAACGTAAACAAATCCGTTTTCCCAATATTTTTTTTCATATTCAAGATTGTCAAATTCCGTCAGAATTTTTGCCGTCATACTTCTTCTACCGCCCTGTCCAATGTAATTTTGCCCAGCTTTGCCGCGCGAAATTCGTCCAAAAGTACGTTTGCCGCGCGAAGTGTGTCAATTTCGCCGCCCGATACCACAAATCCCCGTTTTCTGCCCAACTGCTCAAGCATTCCGAAGCCGTCAAGAGTTTCAAAATCTGTCATTTTGTAACGCTCGGCAAGCGTATTGGGATAGTTTTCTTTCAAAAATTCCAAAAGCCGCATACCCAAAACTTCGGTATCTATAATTTCATCCTTCACCGCTCCCGTAAACGCAAGGCGCATACCGACTGTTTGGTCGTCAAATTTTGGCCATAAAACGCCCGGTGTATCCAAAAGCTCAAAACCGCTTGAAAGGCTGATCCATTGCTTGCCTCGGGTTACGCCGGGTTTATCGCCGGTTTTTGCGCTTTTTTTGTTTGCAAGCTTGTTAATAAACGACGATTTTCCGACGTTCGGCACTCCGACAACCATAATTTTAAGCCTGCGGTTTACAATTCCGCGTTTTTTCCAAGCCTCAATTTTGTCTGATAAAATGCTTTTGCATTTGTCCAAAATTATGTTGAGGCTCTTGCCTTGCGTTGAGCTTACCGCAATGGCGCAAATGCCGTTTTTTTCAAAATGCTTTATCCATTTTTCGGTTTCGGCTTTGTCGGCAATATCCGATTTGTTCAAAACCACCAAACGTTTTTTGTCGCCTATAATCGCGTCAATTTCGGGGTTTTTGCTGCTTTTTGGTATTCGTGCGTCCAAAATTTCAATCACAATATCCACCGATTTTATATTTTCCTTGATAAGGCGCATAGTTTTGGTCATATGCCCCGGGAACCATTGTATATTCATAAAAATCTCCTAAAGTATTAATAGTAATATTATATTTTATTCCGCACGATTTGTCAAATATGCAAAAATATGTTATTATGTGACAAAAACACACGACGAATTTTTCAAAAAATTCATTGACGTATTACACAAAACGTTATATAATGTAAAAAGATATGTGAATTATTTTAACTTTTATATATTAAGGAGTTTTTGAAAATGGCAGAATTAAGATTTAATCCACTCACAAAAGATTGGGTAATGATAGCGTCGCACAGGCAGAACAGACCGCAGATGCCAAAGGATTGGTGTCCGTTTTGCCCCGGCTCGGGAAAAGTGCCCGACCACTTTGACGTTTATGAGTATGACAACGATTTTCCGGCTCTTTCGCAAAATCCGCCGGTTCCTGATGACGTTGAGACAAACATTTACAAAACCAAGCCGGCCTACGGCAAATGCGAGGTAATTTTGTATTCGCCGCAGCATACCGTAACGCTGCCCGAGCTTAGCACAGACCACGTTCGCAAGCTTGTTGACCTTTGGTGCGAGCGCTATGAGGCAATGAAGGCGGACGAAAAAATCAAATACGTTTTCATTTTTGAAAACCGCGGAGAGGTTGTCGGCGTTACAATGCCGCATCCTCACGGTCAGATTTACGGATATTCGTTTATTCCCAAAAAAATTGAGCTTGAGGTAAATTCGTCAAAAGAGCATTTTGAAAAAACGGGGCACTGCCTTTTTTGCGATATGTTAAAGGACGAATATGCCGCAAAGGACAGAATTATTTTTGAAAACGATGATTTTGTGGTATTTCTGCCGTTTTATTCGGCTTATCCTTACGGAATAAATATAGCGTCAAAGGCGCACAAGCACTCGATTGCTGAATTTACCGATTCCGAGCGCACAAACCTTGCAAAGGCTGTCCGCGAGGCGGCAGGCACGCTGGATAATCTTTTCGGCTACACCTTCCCGTATATGATGTGTATTCAGCAATCTCCCGTAAACAGCGGCGATATGTCACAATTCTGCCACTTCCATATTGAATTTTATCCCCCTATGCGAAGTGCGGACAAGCAAAAATTCAATGCGTCGAGCGAAACGGGCGCTTGGGCACACTGCAACCCGACCGCTCCCGAGCAAAAGGCTGAAGAGCTTCGCGAAGCGCACAAAAAATATATTGAAAATGACAATAAATAATTTTAAGGAGGAAAAAAATGGAACTTGCAAAAATCATTGATAAATTCATTGAAATTTACGGCGGAACAAAGGACGATTTAAGAATTTTCACTTCGCCCGGACGTGTAAACCTTATCGGCGAGCACACCGATTATAACGGCGGATATGTTTTTCCTGCGGCGCTCACAATGAAAACCACAATCGTTGCGCGCAAAAGAAACGATAATAAAATTGTTATGCGTGCTACCGACCTTGACGTTGTTGTGGAGGCGGAAATTGACCGTCTTAACGATTACAAGGGAATAAAATGGGGCGATTATCAGCTCGGCGTTGCGGACGAGCTTGCAAAAAACGGCTATGACATTGTAGGCGCAGACCTTTTGTATGACGACACCGTTCCTCACGGCGGCGGACTTTCGTCATCAGCGGCAATCGAGGTTTCAACGGCGGTTATGTTTGCAACCTTTTCCAACGAAAAAAACGGCATAAACGAAGAAATAGATATGATAAAAATGGCGAAAATAAGCCAGATGGCAGAGCACAACTATATCGGCGTAAAATGCGGTATTATGGACCAGTTTGCCTCGGCAATGGGCAAAAAAGACCATGCAATTTTCCTTGACTGCAAAACGCTTGATTACAAATACGCACCCATAAATTTTGAGGGCAAAAAGCTGATTTTGACAAACACCAACAAAAAACACGCGCTCGGCGCGTCAAAGTATAACGAGCGCAGAGAAGAGTGCGAAAAGGGGCTGAAAATGCTGCAGCAGGCTATGCCCGAAAAAAGCTGTTTGGGCGAAATTTCGTATGACGAATTTATTGAGCACAAGCACCTTATTACCGACGAAGTTGTGGAAAAAAGAGTGGAACACGTTATCTGCGAGTGCGACAGAGTGCTAAAATCATATGAAGCGCTTGAAAAGGGCGATATTAAAAAATTCGGACTGCTTATGAACGAGTCGCACGATTCGCTTAAAAATCTTTATGAGGTTACGGGCTTTGAGCTTGATACACTTGCATACGAGGCGCGTAAAATAGACGGAGTTTTGGGTTCGAGAATGACGGGCGCCGGCTTTGGCGGCTGCACGGTAAGCATTGTCGAGGAGGACGCAGTGGACAAGTTTATTGAAGAAGTCGGCAAAAATTATACCGAAAAAACAGGCCTTACGCCGTCTTTCTATATTTCGGAAATCGGCGACGGAGGACACGAGGTAAAATGAGGTTAATTCTTGCAACGTCAAACAAAGGCAAGCTTAAAGAGGTTAAAGAAATTCTGCCCGAATACGACATTGTGACAATGGGCGAAATGGGCATAAACGAAGATATTGAAGAAAACGGCACAACCTTTGAGGAAAACGCGTATATAAAGGCAAAATTTATTGCGGACAGGCTAAATGCCGTTACAATAGCGGATGATTCGGGGCTTGAGGTAGATTATTTGGACGGCGCTCCCGGAATTTATTCTGCGCGCTTTGCGGGCGAGGGTGCGTCCGATAAGGACAGAAACGAAAAGCTTCTGTCGCTTTTGAAGGACGTGCCGTTTGAAAAGCGCACCGCGAGGTATGTATGCGCCATTGCCATTGTTTTTCCCGATGGCGAAAAGCATATTTTCAAACAAACCTGCGAGGGGTATATTCTTGATGAGGAAGTCGGAAACGGAGGTTTCGGCTATGACCCGCTTTTCTATTTTCCCGAGTTTAAAACCACGCTTGCAAACGTTCCGCTTGATGTAAAAAACACTGTGAGCCACCGCTCAAAGGCTTTAGAGGAGCTTAAAAAATTTTTGGCGGAGCGAAAAAGTAAGGAGGCGTAAATTTTGAGTATTGCAGACGAAAGATTTATACAAAACTGTAAGGATATTTTGGAAAACGGATTTTCCGATGTATGCTATGACGTTCGTCCGAAATGGGCAGATACGGGCGAGGCGGCGCATACAGTAAAGAAATTCTGCATTGTCAACCGATATGATTTAACCAAGGAATTTCCCGTTATCACCTTGCGCAAAACCTTTTTCAAATCGGCGGTTGACGAGCTTTTGTGGATATGGCAGAAAAAGTCGAATAACGTGCACGATTTAAAAAGCAAAATCTGGGACGCATGGGCGGACGAAAGCGGCTCAATCGGTAAGGCGTACGGCTATCAGCTGGGTAAAAAGCATAAATATAAAGAGGGCGAATTTGACCAAGTGGACAGGGTGCTTTACGATTTAAAGCATAATCCTTTAAGCCGCCGAATTATGACAAATATCTACAATCACGAGGATTTGCACGAGATGAATCTTTATCCGTGCGCATACAGTATGACCTTTAACGTTACGGGCAACCGTTTAAACGGCATACTTAATCAGCGTTCGCAGGATATGCTTGTTGCAAATAACTGGAACGTTTGTCAGTATGCAGTGCTTCTTCATATGTTTGCGAAGGTGTCAAATCTTGAGGCGGGCGAGCTTGTTCACGTCATTGCGGACGCTCATATTTATGACAGGCATATTCCCATTGTTGAAGAGCTTATAAAGCGCGAGCCCCTTCCTGCTCCGACATTTGAAATAGACGATATTGACGATTTTTATAAATTTACTGTTGACAATGTGCGTTTGAAAGATTATAATTATCACGAGTTTAACATAAAAATTCCCGTGGCTGAATAAAATTTAATATGACCGGGAATTGAAAGGACATAATATGAATCTTATTGCCGCAGTAGATAAAAATTGGTCTATTGGCTATATGGGTGACCTTCTTTATCATATAAAAGAGGATATGAAATTTTTCAAGAGCAAAACCGACGGAAAAGTGGTGGTTATGGGCAGAAAAACGCTTGAATCGCTTCCGGGCGGAATGCCTCTTTCAAACAGAATTAACATTGTGCTGTCGTCAAACAAGGATTTTGCCGCACCGGGGTGTATTGTCTGCCGCTCGTTTCCCGAGCTTTTCGAGAAAATAAAGGCGTACGACAGCGACGATATTTTTGTAATCGGCGGCGAAAGCTTATACAATATGCTTATGCCCTACTGCAAATATGCCTATATAACAGAGGTGGACGCTGCAAAAGAGGCGGATAAGGCGATTAACAATATCTCAAAAAATCCGTCGTGGCGGCTTGTTTACCAAAGCGAAGTTAAAAATGACGGCAAAGTGAATTTTGTTTTCAAAACATATCAAAACACAATGATTAGAAAAATGTAATAAGCGGAAGATGCGAAAAGCATCACCGCTTATTTTTGTTAAAATTATTAATTTTGTAAAGCAAAAAACGCTCCATATTCGGGAGCGTTTTTGCGTTTATTTTATAACATAGGAAATTGCGCGCGAGAAGTGCGCAATCAGCTTGTTTCAAAAAAGTGCACCCCCACCCCTCAAGATTGAGGGGCAGGGGTGTTGATGTGTACGTAGTACACTTTTTTATAACATAGGAAATTGCTCGTTTTGAGTGAGCAATTTTGCTTGTTCAAAAAAAGCGTACCTTTTTGCCCCCAAGATTGGGGGCCAGGGGGTTGATGTGTTTTAACGCTTTTTTATAAAAGTTATGCGTTTTTAAAGTGTGACGGTTTAATCCTAAGCTGCTTTGTCGGCTGTGTTTTGCGCCTGCTCCACTTCTGTTTGATACCAGTTTTTATATATTTCATCTGCCGCCTCAATGGTTTTTGTGCAGCTTTCAAATACCGGGAAACGTTTGTAATCGTAGCGTGTAACATCAAAACCTAATGTCGGATTGACGGGAACTTCCATTTCAATGGTGAAAATTGCCTTTCCGTCAACAAATTCATCTGCGGTAATGTTTCTTATATCGTTTGAATAAGCCGTCACAAGCTTTTCGATAGATTTTTTGTAAATCTCGAAGTTTTCATTGTTTTCGCCGTAACCGTCTATATATGCATACGTTATGTTTTTGAAATTATCGGACGATGGCAAAAACTGCTGCTTGAATTCTTCGGTGCCGTAAATAAACCTTAAAAATTCCTTACATTCGTCTTTGTTTAAAAGCACGCGCCGCGAAATGCCAAGCTTTTTGTATTGGTCGGTTATAAAGGTTATATCACGCCAGCCGTCATCAGATGTCCAGCCGCGGTCTTTTGCGGATTTGCCTTTTTTCATAAGCAATATGGATTTTTCAATTATCTCTTTGTTTTCAAAAGTAAAGTTTGACGTAGAGTAATAATCCGTGCCGAAATTCATTGGAATACGCAGAGTAATGTTCTTTGTTTCGCGCGCGTCCGGCACTTTGTCGTTAAGCTTTAAAACGTCAAAGTTAAATGCGAATACAACTGCGCTGACAACAACAAGCACCGCGCCGAGACAAAGCTTGTTTGCA
>JALEIO010000042.1 GCA_022769845.1 Oscillospiraceae bacterium | reverse complement strand
TTGCCTCCGACGCGTCAAACGCCGTAAACGGTCACATTCTCTATGTTGACGGCGGTATTCTGGCTTATATCGGAAAACAACCTAAATAATGTCTACCGAACAAATGGTTTTGCGAAACCATTTGTGTGAAATTTACAATTTCACACCTAAAAATAGCATTAAAAACCCTCCCTGTCTTAATTTGCAAGACCGGGAGGGTTTTAAACTTTTCACAACGCTTTACACAATTTTTATAACCGATTTATATTTTTTTACCGCTTGCGGAGGTATAAAATCAAATCCGCATAAATTTCGGTCAAGGTTTAAGTTGGGACAATTTGTCAGCCACGTCTGCGGTTCTAAACAAATATACTCTTTTCCGTCACCGCTGTAAACCATACAATACTTGTATTTTTCGTCAATGGTATACGATATTTTTTCATTTTTCTCTTTTTTACAAATCAAAAGCTCCCTGCCGTCCAGCTCACAAAGTGTGCTTATCGGTTGTCCGTACGGCTGATACTCCCCCTCCAAAAAAGAGTTTTTAAGGTCAAATTCTTTTGAAATTTCGCCCGTCGGCAAGTAGGTTGCCATATTTCGCTCAACCTTTGCGCAAACGGGAAGTTTAATTTTGTCGCCGTTTTGAAGCTTGAAGGTTGTGTGAAAAGCCAGCGCAAAGGGCATATTTTTGTCAGAGGTGTTTTTTACCGACACCGTTTGACAAACGCCATTCTTATCTATTTTGTATTCAACGCAAAATTCAAACGAATGAGGAAATGTCATATACGGATGTTCATCCGTTGCGGTAAATACGCCTAAAATATGCTCATCATCGCACTCTCTCACCTCAAACGGCAGCTTGTGCAAATCACCGTGGCAAAAATTGTTAAGCTTGGGCTCGTTTATCGGAAATACATACTCTCTGCCCTCAAATTCAAATTTTCCGTTTGATATTCTGTTCGGAAAAAACAATATTGGCATACCATACAAAACATTGTCCTGCAAAACATCAATATTTTCGGGAGTTCTTAAAATATCGGCTCCCGACTTAACGTGCAAAATTTTTATACAGTTCATTCCGTATTCAGGAACAACTTCAGCCGCATATCCGTGTGCATTTAATTTGAATACCTTTGCCATAATATTTACCTCTTTTAAAGTTTTCTGTTTAGCTAATTATTCGCATTTAAGAAGAATTTTTCCCGCTTTTCCGCGCCTGACGCTTTTGCCATCTGCGCTGCAATTATCGCTATCGGGCCCATTCCCATAATAACAACATAATCTCCCGCCGTAACGCCTGTTCTTTCAATAAGCTGATGAGCAACTATTGCACACGGCTCTGCCATTGCGGCAGATTTCATTGAAACACCGTCGGGAATTTTGTGCAAAAGCATTTCAGGCATCACAAGATACGGCGCAAACGCACCGTTAATTCCCCAGCCTATCGAACGTTTATTGTCGCAAATCTGAATTTTTCCGTTTCGGCAAAGATGGCACTTTCCGCAGGCAAGGTTATGAGGCTCCCCCACCACACGATCTCCTTTTTTAAATTCTGACACACCCTTGCCGACCTCTGCAACAGTACCCGAAAATTCATGCCCCTTAATGACGGGCGGCCAATATGTAAACTGGTCATGCAAAATATGTATATCTGTTCCGCATATTCCTGTATATTCAACGCGTATAAGCAATTCTCCTTCTTTTGCCGTCGGAATTTCGCACTCTTTTATCTCAACAAATCCTTCGCCTTTTTTTGTTTTTACCAACGCCTTCAAACTTATTTAACCTCTCGTTCATATCCGTCACCTCAACCATTAATCAAGCTTAACTTTTCTTACCCTTATATTGTAGCATACATTGTTTTCTTATTGTATTAATTTTTCACCATAAAAATATTGATTTTTCACCATAATAACATATTATCGCTTTAGTATTTTCTCGTAAGCATTTAAAATACTAAAAAATATATCCTATTTACTATGCAAATACAATTTTATTTTGGTAATAATACAATATTTTGTGGTGAAAAAAACATATGCTTTTATAAATTTTATTTCTACAATTATAAATATCTTATACTTATTTATTTTTGCAAATATAAAATAATAAAAGGATATCAGAAACAGTGTTATGAAAAAAATTTTATCAGGTGCGATAACAAAAAACGCTTTCAAACCAATTAATTCCAAAAATTAAATTACATAAATCTTACTTTATTGCAAACACTAAATTTGTAAAATTAAATCGTCAAAAGCAAAAAAGTGTTAAAATTAAAGGAGTTTTTTATATGAAAGCAACAGGAATTGTCAGACGTATAGATGATCTTGGAAGGGTGGTCATTCCAAAAGAAATACGCCGCACTATGCGTATTAGAGAAGGCGACCCGTTAGAAATTTTCACCGACCGCGACGGTGAAGTAATTTTTAAAAAATATTCTCCTATCGGAGAGCTTGGCGAATTTGCGTCTCAATACGCGGAAACGCTTTATAAAACCTCGGGGTATCCTGCGTGCATAACCGATAAGGATACTATTATTGCCATATCGGGTGCGGCCAAAAAGGATTTTCAGGAAAAGCGCTTGAGCGAGGATATGGAGCGTGTTATTGAGGAAAAAACAACGTTTATTTACCGTCACGACAGTGACAAAAATCTTTGTGTTACCGATGGCAGCAAGTTAAGCGTCGGGGTTGCTGTTCCTATTATTGCCGAGGGCGACACAGTAGGAAGCGTTGTTCTTTTAAAGGATAACGCCGAAAAGAAAATGAGCGAAGCGGAAGAAAAAATTTCAAAAGCGGCGGCGCTTTTTCTTGCAAAACAAATGGAATTATGATAAAAAAGCGTTCATAACACATCAATCCCAATGTTCCCATTCTTGAGAGCATATAGGTTCGCTTTTTTGAAACAAGCTGATTGCGCACTTCTCGCACGCAATTTCCTATGTTACAAAAAAAGACTACCGTACAGTGCGCAAAGCTCGCATTTTCGGCAGTCTTTTTTATTGGAAACAGAGATTTTTTATAAACAAAAATTTTGTTCCGATTATAAATGAAAATATTAATTGAATGATAAAATTTTTCAGCACTACTGCGCCGTTATATACGGCATTATTCTTGCATAAATTTTATCGCCTATGCCCGACACTTTTTTAATTTCCACAGTATCGCCGAATTTGCCATTTTCATTTCGGTAATCGATAATTCTCTGCGCAAGCGTGTCGCTTATTCCCGGTATTGTTTTAAGCGTTTCAAAATCGGCCTCGTTAATATTGACAACACCGCTTTTGGTAACCGAAAAATTCTCGCCCGCCGTGGGAATAAAAATCTCCTCGCCGTCCTTTATAAAACGCGCAAGATTTACCTTTTCAACGTCTGCACTATCAGATAATCCGCCTGCTGAATTTATAGCGTCCGCCACTCTGTCACCGTCTGTAAGGGAGTACACTCCTTCTTTTTTCACCGCGCCCTTTATGTGCACCTTAATGCTGTCGTTTATCTCGTCCGACACCATTTTTGCCGCGCGGTCAGCCTGCGTAAATCCATCATTAGCCTTCTCTATATATGCTCCCGCAAGCCCCGTTAAGATAAACAGAACGGCAATTATCAAAAACGCTAAATCCTTATTTATCTTTTTCAACATTTTCACCTTTTTCGGAATCCTTGATTATTTTAAGCTCTATTGAATCAACAAGGGCAATCCAGCTTGCCTTGATAACGTCATCCGACACGCCTACCGTTGTCCAGCGTTCTTTTCCGTCCGCAGACTCAATAAGAACCCTAACCTTTGACGCGGTGGCGTTTGAATCGATAACCCTAACCTTGTAATCCAAAAGCTTTACATTTTTAATCTGCGGATAAAACACCTCCGCCGCTTTTCTTAATGCCTTATCCAGTGCGTTTACAGGTCCGTTGCCTTCAACCGCGGTAATTTCAGACTTTCCGTTTACGCTTATGCTTATAAGCGCGGTGGTAAGATTACTGCTTCGGCTGCTGTCTTGCTCACTCAAAATTCTAAACATATTAAGAGTGAAAACGGTGGAATATTTTCCGATAATTTTGCGGATAACAAGCTCCGCACTGCCCTCTGCCGCTTCAAACTGATATCCGAGATGCTCAAGCTCTTTGAACCTGCGCGTAATTTTGCCAACGCTCGGGTCATTTTTTTTGATTTCGGGGAAAAGCTTTTGAATTTTTGAATAAACCGCACTTTTTCCGCTGACCTCCGATACCAAAATGCGGCGTTTGTTGCCGACGGTTTCGGGCGGAATATGCTCAAACGAGGACGGGTCTTTGCACACCGCGTCAATATGCATACCGCCCTTATGCGCAAAAGCGTTTCTGCCAACATACGGCGCATTGGGCGAAAGAGTTTGATTTGCAACGTCCGAAACGTATACGCACGCAGAAGTAAGATTTTTAAGGTTGCTTCCGATTACGTCATAGCCCATTTTTGTTTGAAGATTGCCTATAACGGTTGCAAGATTTGCATTTCCGCATCTTTCTCCGCAGCCGGTAAGAGTTCCCTGAATCATAACGGCGCCTGCCTTAACCGCCGCAAGAGAGTTTGCAACCGCCATTCCGCAGTCGTCATGGCAATGTATTCCCAGCATATTTTTATATTTTTTGGACAACTCGCCCACAATTTTTTCTATTTCATCAGGAAATGCCGAACCGTTCGTATCGCAAAGAATTATTCTCGACGCACCGCCGAAATACGCCGCTTCAAGCGTCTTTAAAGCGTATTCCTTGTTATGCTTATATCCGTCAAAAAAATGCTCCGCATCATAAAAAACCTCTTTGCCGCTGTCTTTTAAATAACAAACGGTGTCGTAAATCATATTTAAGTTTTCGTATAATTCGGTGTTTAAAATATCGGTAACGTGAAAATCCCACGATTTTCCGAAAACAGTAACAATATCGGTGCCTGCGTTAATTAAGTCTTTGATTCCCTCATCCTGCGAAACCTCTGTTTTTGCGCGGCGCGTACTGCCGAACGCAACAATTTTGGAATTTTTAAAATTTTTGCTGTTTATGGTGGGGAAAAACTCCATTTCTTTCGGATTTGACGCAGGATTACCCGCTTCGATATAGTCCATTCCCAATTTGTCCAGCTCAAACGCAATTTTCAGCCTGTCCTCGTTGGTCATACTTATGCCCTGTGATTGAACGCCCTCGCGCAGAGTGCAGTCAAAAATTTTCACCGTTTGAGTCATTGCAAATCCTCCTTTGTAACATTCAAACATATTTCTAAAATTTGAGCCAGATTTTTTTTCGCCTCGCATATTGTGCCGAAATTGTCAAGAGTAAAATCCGCCGAGCTTTCATAAAGGCTTTTCCGTTCGTCATACAGCTTAAAAATCGCGTTTTTATCCTTCAGAAGCGGACGCCCCGAAAGCGTGGAATTTTTAAGAATATTCTCCGGCGGCGTATTGATATAAATAATCCTTCCGCTTTTTTTCATAATTTCAATATTTTTGCCGCATTTGACAATTCCGCCGCCCGTTGCAATAAAAACACCGTTTTTATGCGAAATTTCAGCAAGGCACTCAGTCTCGGATTTTCTGAAAAAATTCTCGCCGTGCTTTGCAAAAATATCGGGAATGGTCATATGATTTTTTTCTTCGATATATTTGTCAAGGTCAATATATACGCGGTCAAAATCCTCTGCCAATGCCTTTGCAAGGGTAGTTTTTCCGCTTCCCGGCATACCTGTAAAATAAATATTATTCATAATTTTTACCCATATTAATAAGCGCGTCTATTGCCATTTTGTAGCCGAAAAATCCAAACCCCGCAATTTGTCCCACGCAGACCTGCGCGGTGTACGAAATTTTTCTGAACTCGTCGCGCGCCGAAATATTTGACAAATGCACTTCAACGCACGGAGTATCAACCGCTTTTATTGCGTCGGCAATAGCAATGCTGTAATGCGTGTATGCGGCAGGGTTAATCACAATGCCGTCAAATCCGTCAAAATATGCGGTATGAATGGCGTTTACAATTTCACCCTCAATATTAGACTGAAACGGCACAATGTCAATATTTTTTTCATCGGCGTAATCTTTGAGCATCTCAAGAAGGTTTGCATAGGTGTTTTCGCCGTATATTTCAGGCTCGCGAATACCCAGCATATCAATGTTCGGACCGTTAATTACCATTATTTTCATATTTTTTCACCTCGTCAAAAACTTTTTCGTTTATTTCATATTCAAAAGGAATGTTTTGCCAAATGCTTTGAGCGTAAATTCCCTGCGAAATCAGCATATATAAGCCGTTTACAGCCTTTTTGCCTTGAGATGCGGCGCGCTTTAAAAGAAGCGTTTTTTCAGGGTTGTAAATAAGGTCAAAAACCGCTGAAAAGTTGATTTTGTCAATCGGGCAGGCGTCAATATCGGGATACATTCCCACCGGCGTAGCGTTTATAAGCACATCGCCCGAAATAAATTCATCATAGGTTTTGGTGAGCATACCGCAGTGAATTTTTCGTTTTCTCGACACAAAAACCACCGATTTTGCACCAAGGTTAAGGCACGCCTCTTTAACTGCCGCGCTCGCACCGCCCGTGCCAAGTATTACAGTGTCCTTGTTCTTAATCTCTATTCCGTACCGTTCAAACGTCCTTATAATACCGAAAAAATCAGTGTTGTAGCCATAAAGCCGACCGTTTTTAATTTTTATGGTATTTACCGCGCCGATTTTTTCCGCCTCGGGCGAAATTGAATCAAGATACGGCAAAACATCCTTTTTATACGGAATTGTAACGTTTATGCCGTCATATCCTTTTGCGATAAGCTTTTTAAATTCCAAATCAAAGTTGTCCTTTTTTATTTCGACCAAATCATATGTGGAATTTTCGCCCTTTATTTCAAAATATTTTTCGTGCAGTATTTTTGACATTGAGTGCCCGAGTTTTTCGCCAATTAACGCATATTTCATGGCTGCAAGCTCCTTCTTTTGTAATTTCCGAGATACTTAAATGCCTTGGTTTGATTTTTAAGCTTTTCGATAGCATTTTTAATGCGGTCATCATTTACATTGCCTTCAAAATCAATAAAAAACATATATTCAAACGGATTTTTATGGTCAGGTCGCGACTCGATTTTGGTAAGGTTAATGTCCTCATCCTTGAAAATTTTGATTACATTATATAGCATACCCGCTTTGTCATCAACCGAAATTACCGCACTCACCTTGTCTGCGTTCTCGTCGTTTGCGGCTTTTTTGGAAAGTACAATAAATTTTGTGTAGTTGTCAAGGTCGGTGTTAATGTTCGCAGACAAAATTTCAAGATTGTAAATTTTCGCCGCGCTCGCACCTGCAATTGCCGCAACATCACTTCTTTCGCTCTCGCTTACAAATTTTGCGGAAAGCGCCGTGTTAAGATACGGAATTGCGTCATAGCCGTTGAACTCAATAAATTTTTTGCACTGCGAAATTGCCTGAGGATGTGAATACACTGTCTTAATATCCTCTTTTTTAACGCCTTTTTTTGCCATAAGATGTTGAGAAACCTTCAAAAACATTTCGCCCGCTATGTAAAAATTATACTTGTAAAGAAGGTCGTAAACGTCCACAACAGCACCGGTTGTAGAGTTTTCAAACGGAATAACCGCCATATCCGCTCCATCGTTTAAGAGAAGCCGAAAAACCTCCTCGGTTGTGGCACAGCCTACCGTTTCAAAAGACGGCAGATTTTTTGCGTACTGCAAAACCGCCTCATAGGTAAAGCTGCCCTCAACGCCGTAATACGCTATTTTTTTGCCGTTTTGGGCATTATCCGCCTGATATTTTCGGCTTATTCGCATCATATTTACAAAAAAATCCTCAACATACGGCGCTAAATTTTTATCACGCAAATTCGCCGCCGCCTTTTCAATTACAACCTTCTCTCTGCCTGCATTCAGAACGGGAAGATTATGCTTTTGCTTATATTCGCCGATATTTTGCGCATTTTTCATACGCTCCTCAAAAAGCTGCACCATTTCCTTGTCAATTTTGTCAATATTTTGTCTGTATACGTCAAGCTTATCCATTTTTAAACTCCTTCAGCTTATAATATCGTAAATAACCATTGCCGTTGCCGCCTCTATTGCCGCCGCCGCACGCGGAACAATGCACGAATCGTGCCTGCCCATAAGAGTAAGCTGCACGTTTTCTTTTGATTTAACGTCTATTGTATCCTGCGTTTTAAATATCGACGGCGTGGGCTTTATCGCGACTCTGAAAATTATCGGTGCGCCGTTTGTAATTCCTCCTACAATACCGCCGTTGTTGTTCTTTTTGACGCGCACATTTTTATTATCGTCATAGTAATAATTATCGTTAGCCTCAAAGCCTGTAAGGCGCGTTATATCAAAGCCCCTGCCAAATTCAATGCCCTTTACGGCAGGAATTGAAAACATCATTCTTGAAATTTCGCTCTCCACCGAGCCGAAAAACGGATTGCCGTATCCGGCCTTAACGCCGCACACTGCAATTTCTACAACGCCGCCGCACGAATTTTTGTCGGCGCGCACCTTCTCGATGTGATTTAGCATTTTATCCTCAATTTCTTTGCCGGTTACGGGAAAAAATCCGAGGTCGCAAATATTTTCAAGCTCCATAAAGCTTTTGTCGCAAATATCGCCGATTGATAAAATGTGAGGATAAATAAAAATGCCTTGCTTTTCAAGCTCGTTTTTGAAAATTGCGCCCGCAAACGTCAGCGGTGCGGTAATTCTGCCCGAAAAATGTCCGCCGCCGCGGTAATCGGAAAATCCGTTAAATTTTACATATGCGCCGTAATCCGCATGAGACGGGCGCATAACGGTTTCAATATCTTTATAATGACCGCTTTTTGTATCGGCATTGCGAATTTCAAAGGCTAATGGCGCGCCTGTTGCAACGTTGTCCACCACACCCGACAAAATTTCGTATTTGTCCGCCTCGGCGCGCTGCGTGGAGTACACTGCGCGGTGATTGCGCTTTTTCATCATAAGGTCAATTTTTTCAAAATCAAGCTTTGTTCCCGGCTTAATGCCATCAATAATTCCGCCGATTGCAACACCGTGCGACTCGCCGAAAATTGAAAATTTAATGTTGTTTCCGAAAATGTTCATAATTTTAACTCCTCGTCTGATAGGTAAAATCATTAAAATCGTCATAAAACGACGGATATGATTTTTCAATGCAATCAGGATTTGTAACAGTAATTTTTTTGTTTGCGCAAATCGACGCCGCGCACAGCGCCATTGCCGTTCTGTGGTCGTTAAAGCTGTCAAATTCGCCGCCGTTAAAGCTTTTTACGCCTGTTATTTTTATAAAATTATCACCCGATACGCACTTTGCACCAAGCTTGTTTAAGGTGGTTACAATCGCCTGCTCGCGGTCGCACTCCTTGATTTTAAGACGATTTGTGCCGACAAGGGTTGTTTCGCCTTCAGAAAGTGCGCATATTACCGAAAACACCGGCGCAATGTCGGGGCAATCCGAAATATCAAACGTTTTGCCCGATACAAGGTGCGATTTTTCCACCGTAATTTTGCTCTCGTAAGCAGTAATATTGCCGCCGAGCTCTTTGCAGTATTCAATAATCTTTTTGTCGCCCTGAAGCGATTTTAAATCAAGATTAAGTATCTCGATATGTCCGCCGAAAAGCGCCGCGGCAACAAACGGACAGCACTGCGAAAAATC
>JALEIO010000016.1 GCA_022769845.1 Oscillospiraceae bacterium | reverse complement strand
TATTACCGCATCTTTAGGCGGCAGATTTTCAAAAAGAACCTCATACGCTTTTTTAATTATAGGCATTTCAACATTCATTTTTTTTGAAAGCTCATATGCCGCAGACGAAGAATACACTCCCTCAACCACCATATGCACCTCGTCCAAGGCTTCTTTTACATTTTTTCCCTGACCTATGAGTATTCCCGCACGTCTGTTGCGCGAATGCATACTGGTGCACGTTACAATAAGGTCGCCTATTCCGGCAAGACCGTAAAACGTGCTCTCGTTTGCACCCATTTTTTTGCCGAGCCGCGAAATTTCTTTTATTCCGCGTGTCATAAGCGCAGCCTTTGTATTGTCGCCAAAGCCTATGCCATCAGTAATTCCTGCGCACAGAGCAATTACGTTTTTGAGCGCGCCGCCAAGCTCTACGCCCAAAATATCATCATTTGTGTAAACTCTGAAATATTCGCACATAAAAACTTCTTGTATTAACTCTGCCGTTTCCCGATTTTTACACGCGGCAACAATTGCAGTCGGAATTTTCCTCGCAACCTCCTCGGCGTGAGAAGGTCCTGAAAGAACGGCGGGTATGCAGCTCGGAATTTCTTCCTCAACAATTTCAGACATTGTTTTTAAGGTTTTATCTTCAAGACCCTTGGACAAAATCACAATAGGCGCGTTTTTACCAATATATGCCGACATAGCCTTTGATGTGCTTCTTACCGCGCGCGACGGAACGGCAAGCACTATTAAATCCTTATCTTTAACACACGAAATATCGTATGTAAGATGAATTTTTTCACTTATTTTAATGCCCGGCAAAAATTCTTTGTTTTCGCCGTTTTCGCGTATAGCTTCGCTTTCCTCTTTTTTCCACGACCACAATGTAACATCGTTTCCCTTATTAAAAAGCATAACCGCGACCGCGCAGCCCCAGCCGCCCGAACCTATAACCGCAATTTTTTTATTATTCATTTTTTCCTCCTGCCAAGCTTTGATTCAGTTCCGTGCGCCAATCTGTAAATATTGCCCTTGTGCCTGTAAATAAGCAAAATTGCAAGAAAGAGACAAAGCGTTATAAACGCGATATTGTCGGTGCGAAGAAATGCCGCAAGCGCAAGAGCGATAACGGCACCCATAATCGAACCGAGCGAAACATATTTTGTCACCGCCATAATAAGTATTGCCGCAAAAAGAGTTACAAGCCCTATAAACGGGTCAAGCATAATGATAACCGTAACCGAGGTAAGAACACCCTTGCCGCCCTTGAATTTAAAGTAAACCGGAAAATTATGCCCAAGCACTGCAAAAAACGCCGCTACATATGTAACAGGTTCTTCGCTCGGAAGAAGTATGCCGTTTGGCAAAAGCGCATACAAAAGCTTTACAAAAAGCACCGCCGCAACGCCTTTTAACGCGTCGCCGAGAACCGTTATAAACGCCGCTTTTTTGCCGTATATACGCAGCATATTGGTTGCCCCTGCGTTGTGACTGCCGTATTTTCGTATATCATCATTATATAAAATTTTTGACACAAGTATGCCTGTGTTTATGCTGCCCAAAAGATATGCCGCCACAGCCGAAACAAAATAAACAAAAAAATCAGTCATCTTTTTCTCCTTTTTCACGGATAATAAATTTTACGGGCGTACCGCTTAAATTAAACGCTTCACGGATTTTGTTCTCAAGATAACGCACATACGAAAAATGTGCAAGATTTTTGTCATTTACAAAAAGTATAAACGTAGGAGGACGCGTTGAAGCCTGCGTGATATAGTAAATTTTTAACCGTCTTCCCTTGTCGGACGGAGGCTGAACCATACTTATCGCATCGTTTAAAACATCATTTAAAACACCTGTCGGTACACGCATTGCATTTTGCGCGTTGACATATTTTATAAGGTCGAAAAGCTTATTTATACGAAGTCCCGTTGCCGCCGAAATAAATTCTGACGGCGCATACTGCATAAACGGAAGTCCGTTTAAAACGTCGTTTTTAAAGTTTCGCATTGTATTTGTTTCTTTTTCAACCAAGTCCCACTTATTTACAACCACAATGCTTGCTTTGCCCGCATTGTGAGCATATCCGGCAATTTTTGAATCCTGCTCGGTTACGCCCTCGGTTGCGTCAATCATAACCAAAACAACGTCACAGCGGTCGATTGCCGCAAGCGAACGGATAACGCTGTAACGCTCAATGTTTTCGTCGATTTTGCCTTTTTTTCTCATTCCGGCAGTGTCAACAAACAAATACTTTTGCCCGTCACGCTCATAATATGTGTCAATCGCGTCACGCGTAGTGCCGGCAATATTGCTGACAATAACCCTGTTTTCGCCGAGAATTTTGTTAATGAGTGAGGATTTTCCAACATTCGGCTTTCCTATAACGGCAACCTTTATAATGTCCTCCTCTGTCTCCTCCATTTTGGAAAAATCAACATATGAATAAACCTTGTCAAGAAGGTCACCAACACCAAGACCGTGAATTGACGATACCGCAATCGGCTCGTCCAGCCCAAGGTTGAAAAACTCATAATATTCCATAGGCACATCGCCCGGAGAATCAGCCTTGTTGCACACCAAAACAACAGGCTTTTTAGACTTTTGCAGCATTGCCGCAACATCTGCGTCCGCCGCCGTAAGTCCGTCCTTTATGTCAACCATAAAAATTACAACGTCAGCCATTTCAATAGCAAGATTTGCCTGATTTCGCATTTCGTTCAAAATTTCACTGTCTGTTTTTGGCTCAATACCGCCCGTATCAATAAGCGTAAATTTTTTGCCGCTCCACTCGCCGTCCGCATAAATTCTGTCGCGCGTAACACCCGGGGTATCCTCGACAATAGAAATTCTCTGCCCGATAATTTTATTAAAAAGCGTGGATTTTCCCACGTTCGGTCTGCCGACAATCGCAAATATGGGTTTTGACATTATCCTTCCTCCTTTTTTACATCATTAAGCAGTCAAGAAGGTCGCCGCCGTCGTTTTTGACAAGTACAACCTTAACTTTAAGTTCTCTTTCAATGTCGCAAATTCGGGTATCGTCCAAAAAAAGGTCGCTGCCCGGTTTTATCATAGAATCGGACAAAAGAAGAATTTCGCCCGAAATTTTTCCTTTTAACTGGCTTATAATATCGCGTCCGCATATAAGACCCGTAACGGTTATTTTATTGCCGAAAAAATCGTTACGGATTTTAAAAATTTCGCAGTTTGTATTTTTAATTTTATCCGCCGCGTCCGCAAAGCTTTTTATATAATCATACGCAATAAAAGATGTTGCAAGCGTTTTTTTAACGGGGGTTTTTCCGTTATCCGAAAAATCCTTCAAAGCGTTGTAAAATTCTTCTTTAAAGCACGTCATAAGCCCCACTCCGTTTTCAATCTGCGGAAAAGTTTCATAATGCTCGTACGGCGGCAAATCGCGCTTTGCAACAATATAAAACTCATCGGCAAGATACACAAGGCTGGTGCCGTGTTTTTGCTTAAATTTCATTTGATAAGGCGTAACAAGGTCAATAACATCCGCGGCGTCATCCTTTTCAAACCCTTCAAGCGGATAAAGATTTTTTCGGTAATCGCTTATTCCGACGGGGACTATGGAAACGCTCATAACATTCGGAAAAAGCTTTTCCAAATCACATATTGTTTTTTCAAGATATTTTCCGTCATTGATATTTTTGCACAGCACAATCTGACCGTTCATAAGTATGCCGCCGTCTGAAAATTTTTGCATAATATCAAGGATTTTATCGGCAAAACGATTGTTTAGCATTTTCTTTCGCAGTTCACCGTCGGTTGTATGCACCGAAACATTTATCGGACTTATTTTAAGACGGATAATTCTTTCAATATCCGCGTCGGATAAATTGGTAAGCGTGACGTAATTTCCCTGCAAAAATGACAGCCGCACATCATCATCCTTAAAATGCATAGTTGCGCGCATATTCGGCGGAAGCTGGTCCATAAAGCAAAAAATGCACTTGTTTCGGCACTCGCGCGGCGTATCGATAAGCTGATTTTCAAACTCAACGCCAAAAGGCTCAAAATCGTCATTGTAAATTTCAATTTCCTCAACGTCACCGTTTTTCTTCTCAACGGTGACAACGTAATAATCGTTTGACGTAAGATATTTAAAGTCAATAAAATCGCATATTTCTTTGCCGTCAATCATTTTTATTACATCGCCCGGCTCTATATATGCGTCATAAGCTATTGAATTTTCGGTTACGCTTTTAACCTTTGCAATTCCCATAAGCATCCTCTTACCATTAAAGAAAATAATTTCTCAAATCATCAACAGTTTTTGCAATATAAACCGTTTTATACTCTCTTAATTCCTCATATGTGCCATAGCCGTATTCCACTGCAACTGCGTCAATTCCAACATATTCAGCGCCCATCAAGTCAAATTTTGTGTCGCCTATTAGAACCGCCTCGCTCTTGTCGGTAATATTTGCCATTTTTATTGAATTTTCAAGCACCGCTTCTTTTGTCGAACGCGACGAATCAAACGACGCGGCATCCATACGGGTAAAATATTTTGCAACATTAAAATATTCTAAAATTTTAACACAAAATTCAGTGGGTTTAGACGAACCGAGAAGAATTGTATAACCTGCTTCGTAAAGGTCTTTTAAAAGGCTGTCAATGCCTATATAGAGCTTATTCCATTTAAGCATACCTTTCTTGCGGTAGAGCTCGCGGTAATAGCCGAGCGCCTTTTCGGCGTCAGCTTCGCTCATACCAAACTGACCCATATACGATTCTTTAAGAGGAGGACCGATAACATTAAGGCGCGTATGGTCAGATACCTCTTTTCCCAGCTTGGAAAGACCGTAGTTAAAGCATCTTTGAACCCCTTCGGCTGAATCGGTAACAGTGCCGTCTAAATCAAAAATAAGGTATTTGTACTTACGTTTTTTCATTGTTATCTCCTTAAATAGTACAAAAGCAACCCGTCCGAAAAGGACAGGTTGCCGTTATGCGCCAAAAAACAGACCTTGGCAGCTATATTATGCTGCCTATAGCCACAAAAATTATTGAGCCTTAATAACCTCGCTGTCTTTGTAAAAACCGCAGGCCTTGCAAGCTCTGTGCGGCAATTTAAACTCCTGACACTTCGGACACTTTACCAAACCGGGTAATGCCAACTTCCAGTTTGCTCTTCTTTTATTTTTTCTGGCTTTAGATGTTTTTCTTTTAGGTACTGCCATATATTTCCACCTCCTAAAAATACTGCTTAAATATCATTTTTAAATTTTAAAAGCGCTGCCATTCGAGGGTCGATATCGCCTTTATCGCAGCTGCATTCACCCTCGTTTAAGTTTTGTCCGCATTTTTGACAAAGACCTTTACAATCGTCTTTGCAAATAAAACTTATCGGAAGATTCATATACAAATGCTGCAAAACAACGTCCTTCAAATCAATTTCGCCGCCGTTTAAAACGTTAGCGTCATAAAGCACACTGTTTTTTACAAATTTTTCTGATATGTCATATGAAAACCGAAGCTTAAACTTTTCGCCGCAGCGCGCGCACAAGGTTTCAAAATTTGAAACAGCTTTAAGATTAAGAATAATCTCGCCGCACTCGTTTTTGACAGTGCCGCTTAATGAAACGGGCTCTGTAAAGTGAAGGTCATTTCCGCCAAAGGAAACATCTCCAAGCTCAATTAAAGCGTTCACCTTTTCCGTTCTGCCGTCCGAATTTAAAATCTCGGAAACATCAATCTTCATAGTACACCTCGACATAACAAATCAATTATACATTTTTATACCTGATTTGTCAAGATTTTTATCAATATTTTTTACAATATTTTATTTAACCAGTCTTGCGGTATCCTGTGCAATCATAAGTTCCTCGTTTGTCGGAATAACCCAAACTTTAACTTTAGAGTTCGGAGTGCTGATGCATCTTTCGTCTTTTCTTCTTTCGGAATTGATTTTTTCGTCAAGCTCAACGCCGAGATAACCAAGTGATTTTGCAACCGCGTCTCTTATGATAACAGTGTTTTCACCGATACCGGCAGTAAACACGATAGCGTCAACACCATTCATTGCAGCGGCATAAGCACCAATGTATTTTACAACCCTGTAAATAAACATATCCAGCGCAAGCTTTGCCATTTCGTTGCCCGAAACAGCCGCGTCCTCCAAATCTCTAAAATCGCTGCTTACCTTTGAAATACCAAGAACTCCCGATTTTTTATTTAAGATGTTCAAAACCTCGTCAACCGTTTTATTTTCTTTGTTTGCAATATATTGAACAACGGCGGGGTCAACGTCACCGCTTCTTGTACCCATTACAAGCCCCTCCAAAGGAGTAAGACCCATACTTGTATCAACACATTTGCCGCCTATTGAAGCCGAAATGCTTGAGCCGTTGCCGAGATGACAAACAATAACCTTGCCTTTTTCCTTGTCAAGACCTATAACTTCAAGCGCTCTGTTTGCAACATAGTTGTGGCTTATGCCGTGAAAGCCGTATCTTCTGATTGCGTATTTTTCGTAATATTCATAAGGAATAGCGTATGTATAAACCTTTTTGTCCATAGACTGACCGAATGCGGTGTCAAATACTGCAACCTGCGGCGTGCCGGGCATTGCCTTTTCGCAAGCCTCAATACCGGTAAGGTTCGCCGGATTATGCAAGGGTCCTAAATCAAAGCACTCTCTTATAACCTTTTTTACGTCCTCGGTAACGATTGTAGACGCACTGTAATATTTTCCGCCGTGCAAAACTCTGTGACCTACCGCGTCAATTTCGCTCATTGATGAAATAACACCGTATTCTTTTGAGGTAAGCGCGTCAATAACCATTTTTATAGCGTCCGAATGGTCTTTCATATCACGGGCAAGTTCATATTCGGGCTTGCCTTCCGCCTTCTGCGAAATTTTTGAACCCTCAATACCTATTCTTTCACAAAGTCCCTTTGCCAATACCTCTTTTTTTTCAATATCGATAAACTGATATTTAAGAGAAGAGCTTCCTGCGTTTATAACCAAAATTTTCAAAAAAATCATTCCTTTACAATAAATACATTTTATAAGTCAATTATTTAGCCTGTGCCTGTACGCAAGTAATTGCAACAACGCCGACAATATCCTCTGCGCTGCAGCCGCGCGACAAATCGTTTATAGGCATTGCGATACCCTGTGTAACAGGACCGTAAGCCTCTGCCTTTGCAAGACGCTGAACAAGTTTGTAGCCAATATTTCCTGCATCAAGGTCGGGGAATACCAAAACATTAGCCTTGCCTGCAACGGACGAATCGGGAGCCTTTGAAGCGCCGACCGACGGAACGATTGCAGCGTCAAGCTGAAGCTCGCCGTCAAGCTTTAATTCGGGAGCGTTTTCCTTTGCAATTCTTACAGCCTCTACAACCTTATCAACATCAGCATGCTTTGCACTGCCCATTGACGAATGCGAAAGAAGCGCAACTCTCGGCTCTTTTTCAACCAAAAGCTCAAAGGACTCTGCCGCACACTGTGCTATTGCCGCAAGCTTTTCGGAATCCGGATTCTGCTCAAGACCGCAGTCCGCAAACACAAAAACGCCGTTTTCGCCGTATTCGCAGTTTGGAACAACCATAACAAAGAAGGACGAAACAAGCTTAACACCGGGCTTTGTTTTTATAATCTGAAGGCTCGGACGGAGTGTATTGGCAGTAGAATGGCAAGCTCCCGAAACAACGCCGTCAGCGTCGCCGGCTTTAACCATAAGACAAGCATAATACATATAATCTCCGAGCGCGGTTTTTTTGGCTTCCTCATATGTAAGACCTTTGTTTTTGCGAAGTTCAACAAAAAGATTTAAATAATCTTCGGTTTTTTCGTATGTGAACGGATTGACAATTTTAGCCTTTGAAATGTCAAGCCCCTCGCTGTTTTTGGCAATTTCTTCTTCCGTTCCGATAATTATGAGGTTGGCAATATCCTCTTTCAAAACCTGTGCTGCCGCCTCAAACGTACGTCTGTCCATAGACTCCGGCAATACAATGGTTTTTTTGTCCTGTTTTGCTCTCTCCTTGATTTTTTCAATAAAACTGCTCATTTTTAAACTTCCTCTCAAATATGATTTAGACATATATTCACATTATAATACGATTTTTAACATTTTACAAGATATTTTTAACAAATATTTGCACTTTTAATAAGATTTTCAAATTCAAACGCAAATTTTATGTCATTTTCGCCGTTTCTTTTCTTTTCACCGCCTGCTTTTTTGCCGCTGCGCCTTAATTTTTTGCCGATATGTCGCCTAAAAAGCAGCATATCAATATTTTCGTTTGTATAAACAAGTCCGTTCTGATTTATGCAATACGCGCCCTTTCCAAGAGAAAGCGCCGCAACGCCGTAATCCTGCGTCACAACAATATCTCCCTTTTCAATTTTGTTCGCAAGCGCAATATCAACGCTGTCACTTTGTTTATCCACCGTGAAAACCAACGCATAATCGCTTTTTAAAATATGGCTTGTATCTGCAAACATCAAAACCGGAATACTGTATTTTTTTGCAATCTGCACAACAATTTCTTTTACGGGACACGCGTCCGCGTCAACTAAAATTTTCATATTACTTCAAAATGCGCTCGTCCGAAAAAACCGCTTCCTCCTCGTCTTCCTCTTTTTCGGGCATCATATATTTGTCAATTGCACCCCATATAGAAAAGACTGAAATAAATCCTATTGTTGCCGGTACAATAAGCATCATCAAAACAGTCATAAGTATTGTTGAAATCATAGTAACGCCATACAAAATTGCCGCGCTTATTAAAAGCACCAAAAAGTTTACGGGAAAATTTGCAAAAGCCATAATAAGCGAGTTTTTGAAAATTTGCTTAAGCTTTAAATCAAATGTTACCATAATAGGATAAACGTAAAGAAAAGCTGACAAAATTACAATTACGCAAAGAGTGGAAAGACATAAAAGTATCATTCCGAAGGTGCCGTTAATTGCCGAATAATAAACAATCGAAAACGTGAAAACAACAGGAAGAATCATACTTAATATTCCCACCGGAACGCCCTGCTTGAAGTTTTTCTTAAACTGCTCAAAAAAATCGGACACCATAAACGAATGTCTTTGATTTGCGTAATTTCTGAGCACATACACAAGCGCAGCCGTGCTCGGGCCCACAATAATTCCCGAAAGCACAAGAACTCCGTATGCAATAAGTGCAACACCGTCAATAACCCCTTTTTCCTGCGGAACAGAAAGACTCATAAGCATAACCGCTATTGCCAGAACGCTTAAAATATTTACAAAAAAATACAGTAAATTAAGCTTTATTATTTTCCAGAACTTTCTGAAATACAATTCAAAAAACAAAAAGAATTTTCTCTTTTCAACCTCGTCTTTTGAAACTCCCGGTCCTTCCTTCTGATATCCTCGTCCGAACAGTCCCATACAAATTCCTCCCCAAAGTATGTTTAATGATTTATTTTAACATATTATGTATCGTTTGTCAAAAGTATTTTTTTGGCGCATATATTTATGTTAAGACAGTCAAATTATCTTTGCCTGTCTTATACCATTGCGGGAGGTACAAAAATAATGGAAAATTTCACCATAAAGTCAAAAATAATAAGCGGTAGCGTAACAAAAACCGATGACGAATCAAGTTCAAATATAGAAATAAACATTAAAATCCACGAAGATATTGACCCCGACTGCGTAGTGAGAGCATATTTTGCCGACAAGGATACAAAAGAGGTTCGCGGAATTGGCGTTGTGGATAATTTTGGGCATCTTGCCGTTCGGGTAAACCCTCAAATTTGCACCGACACAATAATCTTCGGCATAAAAAACACCATAACCGACAAGGTGGATTATGTTGGATATGCATACCAAAACGAGGAATGGATTCTTGAGGATAATACGCCTGTTGACAACGCAAAAAAAATTCTCGAACGCATAAAATCATCACATTCCGCCAAGCTTTCCGATGTTCAAAATGATATTTTTGACGAGATAAACGAGAACTTAAAAAACTATTCACCCATTGACAACGATTCGGAAACCGGCTTTACGCTTTACAAAATCAGCGACTTTAAACCTGTTTCAAGCATTTCAGCCGTCAAATACGCAATGTTTGAGCGCGGGGCAATGTATTCGTTTGATAAGTTCGGGCATTACATATTCGGGATAAACGGAAACAAAATTCTTATTGCCTTTGCTTCTGATAACGAAGCAAATCCGTTAGTCCATATGGATAGCCTCTGCACAAAGCTAAACATCGGCGAAGCTGTGTATTTTTCTGTAATTATTGAGCTCGCAGATGACGGACAATATTTTATTAAGGATTAAAAAGGATTAAAATTGTTAAAAATTGATTAAAATTATGTCGAAACTATGAATGTTATGTAAAGTTTTGCCGCAAATCTTGCCATCTTTTAAAAAATATGCTAAAATCAATCATACATCATATTTGAAACAGAGGTGACGCAAGATGAACAAACTAAATTCACAAATCACACCATACATTGAAAAGCTTGCTGAAATTTCTTCAAAGGGCAACCATATAGTGCCGGAAATGTATATTGAAAACAATATTTACCGCGGACTGCGCGATTTAAACGGCAACGGCGTTGCAACGGGGCTTACGGAAATTTCACGCATCAAGGCAAAGGATACCGACAAAGACGGCAACGAAATTCCTTGTGACGGCGCGCTTTTCTACCGCGGATATAACATCCGAGATATTGTATCGGGATTTTTAAAAGAAAATCGCTTCGGCTTTGAAGAAACGGCTTATCTTTTGTTGTTTTCAACCCTTCCAAACTGTGAAGAACTGGAAAATTTCAAGGCGGTTTTGGCAGATTACCGCACTCTTCCCGATGACTTTGTAAACAATTCAATCCTTAAAAATCCCGGGTGCGATATGATGAATATTCTTTCGCGAAGCGTG
This sequence comes from Oscillospiraceae bacterium, assembly GCA_022769845.1. Classification (GTDB taxonomy): domain Bacteria; phylum Bacillota; class Clostridia; order UMGS1810; family UMGS1810; genus Qingrenia. The sequence continues at coordinate 3,348 of JALEIO010000016.1, read as the reverse complement.
CTTGCGCTTTATGCTTATGACGATAATCCCGATGATATTTCCATTTCAAACGTTTTGCGCCAAAGTCTTCAGCTTATTTCGGTTTTTCCGCTGCTTGCAGTGTACGGCTTTCACTCATTCCGGCACTACCGTATGGGAAAAAGTCTGTATATTCATCTTCCCGACAAAAGCCTTTCAACAGCGGAAAATATTTTACATATGCTGCGCAAAAACGGCAAATATACACCTCTCGAAGCAAAAATATTAGACCTTTCTCTGGTTCTCCATGCAGAGCACGGCGGCGGTAATAATTCAGCATTTACCACTCACGTTGTAACCTCGTCCGGAACAGACACATATTCATCAGTTGCGGCGGCGCTCGGCTCTCTTAAGGGTCCGCGCCACGGCGGCGCAAACATAAAAGTTGTAACTATGTTTGATGATATGAAAAGCAGTATAAACGTTAAAAATAAAGGCGAAATTGAGGATTATCTTGTAAAGCTTCTTAACAAAGAGGCGTTTGACAAATCAGGACTTATCTACGGTATGGGACACGCAGTTTATTCAAAGTCTGACCCGAGAGCCGATATTTTAAAAGAATGTGCCCGCGAATTATCGGTTGAAAAGGGAATTGAAGATGAATTTGAACTTTACGAAACGGTGGCAAGCCTTGCGTCAGAGGTTATAGCGCAAAAACGCAAAATTTACAAAGGCGTAAGCGCAAATATCGACTTTTATTCGGGATTGGTTTACAAGATGCTGTCGCTGCCGCCCGAGCTGTTCACCCCTATTTTTGCAATGTCGCGCATTGTGGGCTGGAGCGCTCACCGTATTGAAGAAATTCAAAACGCCGGAAAGATTATTCGCCCTGCGTACATCAGCGTTGCAAAAGACAAAAATTATATTTCGCTGGACAAAAGATAATATCGGAATATAAAGATAATGTCAGGACGTTTTGACAAAAATGTCCTGACGTATTTTTGCTTCTTTTAAGGCAAAATCAAAAATTTTTAAAATTTTTTAAAAATACTATTGACAAATGACTTAAAATCGGTTAAAATAGTCAATGTTGTTGCTAATGAGAAACAACACACTTGCGGCAGTGCTGGAATCGGCAGACAGGCACGTTTGAGGGGCGTGTGTCTATGACGTATGGGTTCAAGTCCCATTTGCCGCACCAAATAAGAACCGTAATTTTGATACAAAATTGCGGTTCTTATTTAATTACCAAAACCGCTATTTTTAAGGGATTTTTTTAAAGAAAAGTTTTCGTGAGCGCCATACATACACTTGTTAAGTGCAAAAACAGCCTTCATAGGCGTTTTCGTATTTCACGCAGAAGCTTTTCTCAAGTTAAAATACACCGCTTTTGGTGTTATGTCAAAAACAATGCAAATATTGAAAAAAGTTGTATTACATGATATAATACTTTAAAAACTCAAATTGTTTAGGAATCTTAAATGGTAAGATGTTGAAATTTATCGAAAGAGGAGGACAACCAATATGGTAAAATATGTCTCAGATCATAAATATATAAAATCAGAGGGTATAAAACTATTTACAGTGGTTTTGTTGCCTGATTCGATAGGGAAGTTTCCGGTTGTTATTATACGTTCTCCGTATGTTGACAGATACGAAAATGTGGAAGAAGAAAATATTGCTGTTGAATATTTAAATGAACACAAAAATTGGTTAAAAAACGGATATGCAGTCGTTATTCAACATTGTAGGGGAAGGGGAAAAAGTGAGGGTGACTGCATCCCTTATATAAATGAACGGGAAGACGGCATTAATCTGCATAAATGGGTACGAGAGCAGGAGTTTTATAACGGAGAAATATTTCTTAAAGGAGAAAGTTATTTAACTTCCGTTCATTATGCCACAGCTCCGTTTGGCGAAGATATTAAGGGGGCAATTTTCGGTGTTCAGGACAGTGAAAGATACAATATTTGTTATCGTAACGGATTTTTGAAAAAAGCACTACATGGATCTTGGTATGTTGGAATGTATAAAGCAAAATTGCATATGAAGAAAAATTATTCCATAGGTTCTTTTGACATTCTTCCTATGAAAAATTTTACAAAAACAGTTTTCGGTGAAGTATCGGAAGATTTTGATGAAATGCTTAAGGCACCCAACCCTGATAATGAGTTTTGGAATACAAGATTTGGTGGAAATGATGCCAGAAATGCTACTAATAATGTTAATTTTCCGATTTTGTTTACTACCGGTTTCTATGATATATATACCGGCGGAATTTTTGATATGTGGAAAAACATGAGCGAGAGTAGCAGAAATATGTCTGCACTCGTTGTATCACCGTATGATCACTCGGACGATTGCAACCCGGAAGAATCCATAGTGTTTCCAAACGGTAAAAGATGCGAAAAGTTTGGGAGTTTTTATGAAATAGAATGGTTTGATTTTATTAGGGGAAAAACTGAGCGTTCACCTTTTGAAACAGGCATGATTACATATTATAAATTATTTGAAAACAGGTGGGAAACGGATAAGGTTTTATCTTCCTCTGATACTATGAAAATAAGATTGGGGAATAACGAGGCTTCGTATGTTTATAATCCTTTTGATGCCCCCAAATTTAAAGGCGGTTTGTCGAGAGCGTTTGGAGGAGCTGCTTATCAAGATAAGCCCAATTTGCGTTATGATATTATATCCGTTTATTCCGATCCGTTTAAGGATGATGTTTATGTAAAAGGGAAAATGTCAGCAAAACTAATGGTGAAATCAGATTGTGAGGATACCTGCTATTATGTTCGCGTCAGCATTGAGAAAGAAAATGGGGATTACGGTTTGAGAGATGATATAACTTCTTTGTGTTATCAGCTTGGGACGTATGTTCCGAATTCTGTTGTTGAACTTGATTTCGATTTTGACGAGCATGCATTTTTAATAAAAAGAGGAGAGCGATTAAGAATTGATGTTTCTTCTGCTGACAACGAACATTATGTACGCCATACCAATCAAAAAGGATTATACAGTGAGCAAACAACAGCAAAAATTGCACATAATACAGTATATTTGCAAGAATCATATTTAACATTACCGGTTGAATTGTAAATCTTGGTTCTAACTTGACACGAGAAAAAAAGAAAAGTTTTACGGTGAAACTTTTCTTCAACAGAAAATGCACCGCTTTTTTAACTGTATTAAAATTGAGCGTCAGTATCAAATAAGACTGACTATTTTTATAGAATAGTCGGTCTTTTCTTTTTATCTTAAACACGTTCAAATATTGCAGTATTGCGATAATCTCCTATCTTTAAGACCATATCATATAATTCTAATTGCCATCTTGGAATGAGTTGTCCTCGATAGCACTTTTTTTATAGTAAAAGTTGGATTTTTGAG
>JALEIO010000184.1 GCA_022769845.1 Oscillospiraceae bacterium | reverse complement strand
CTTTAATATTGAGCAAAACGGCTGCTTTTCCGTGTTTAATCTTGACGCGGAATACACAATCGACCCGAATAAATTTATTTCAAAGGGAAAGTCAACACCGTTTGAGGGCGAGCATGTTTTCGGAGAATGTATTTTGACGGTTGCAAACGGCAAGGCAGCTTGGATAAAAGGAGAGTGAAGCGAATGAAACGTGAAATTTTTATGATTGAAGCCAATAAAAAAATTGCAAAAGATGTTTATGAAATGACACTTTTCGGCGATACAAGTGAGATTTCCGCGCCCGGGCAGTTTGTAAATATTTTGATTGACGGACTTTTTTTGCGCCGCCCGATTTCAATTTGCGATTGTGACGGTGAAAGTCTTAAATTAATTTACAAAAAAGTAGGCGAGGGTACAAACAAGTTAACTCAGTACGGTCACGGAAAATATCTTGACCTTCTTTTGCCGCTCGGCAACGGATACGACATATCAAAAGGGGAAAACAGCGTTGTGATTGGAGGCGGAGTGGGAGTTCCGCCAATGTATATGCTGTGCAAAAGTCTTTTGCGAGACGGAAAAAATCCCGTTGTTATTCTTGGATTTAATACGAAAGCTGACGTTTTTTATGAGGATGAATTTAAAAAACTCGGCGTTAAAACAATCGTTGCAACAGCAAACGGAAGCTATGGGAAAAAAGGCTTTGTTACCGATGCTTTAGAGGACGTTAAGGCATATTCGTACTTTTATGCCTGCGGCCCCGAGCCTATGCTTAAGGCGGTCTGCGATAAGACGAAAACAAGCGGTCAGTTAAGCTTTGAAGAGAGAATGGGATGCGGTTTCGGGGCGTGTATGGGCTGTTCGTGCAAGACGAAATACGGCGCAAAACGCATTTGCAAAGACGGCCCGGTGCTTGAAAAGGAGGAAATAATATGGTAGACACAAAGGTTTCACTGTCGGGTTTAAGTCTTGATAATCCGATTATTCCTGCAAGCGGCACATTCGGCTACGGATACGAGTTTGCCGAGCTTTATGATATAAATATTTTGGGTTCGTTTTCTTTTAAGGGAACTACAAAAGATGCGCGTTTCGGAAATCCGACTCCGAGAATTGCCGAGTGCACAGCCGGTATGATAAACTCTGTTGGACTGCAAAATCCGGGCATTGATAAGGTTATTTCCGAGGAAATGCCTAAAATTAAAAAGTGCTTTAACAAAAAGGTTATCGCAAATATAAGCGGATTTTCACTTGACGAATATAAACACGTTGCAAGCCGTATAAACGGCGAAAAGCAAGTCGGAATAATCGAGGTTAACATAAGCTGTCCCAACGTTCACAACGGCGGTATGAGCTTCGGTACTGACGAAAAAAGCGCCTATGAGGTGACAAAAGCTGTTAAATCGGTTACCGACAAGCCTGTTTATATGAAGCTTTCGCCAAACGTTACCGATATCAAAAAAATTGCCAAGGCTTGCGAGGATGGAGGCGCAGACGGAATAAGCCTTATCAACACGCTTTTGGGAATGAGAATTGACGTTAAAACAAAAAAATGTGTTGTTGCAAACAAAATGGGTGGTTTTTCGGGCAGTGCTGTTTTTCCTGTTGCGTTAAGAATGGTTTATGAGGTCTATGAAACGGTAAAAATTCCGATAATCGGAATGGGCGGAATTTCAAGCGCAAAGGATGTTTTGGAAATGATGCTTGCGGGTGCAAGCGCAGTTGAAATAGGTGCGGCAAACCTTGTAAATCCTTATATTTGCCGCGACATAATAAATGGTTTGCCGGTTGAAATGAAAAAATATAACATAGAAAAATTAACTGATATTATCGGAGGTGCGCACAATGGCTAAAGATGTTATAATTGCGTGCGATTTTAGCACAAAGGAGGAGCTTTTCGGTTTTTTGGATAAATTTACCGACGAAAAGCCGTATCTTAAGGTGGGAATGGAGCTTTTTTACGCGGAAGGCCCTGAAATTGTGAGAGAAATAAAGAGGCGCGGACATAAAATTTTTCTTGATTTGAAGCTTTGTGATATTCCAAATACTGTTGAAAAGGCGATGCGTGTTTTATCCCGCCTTGATGTTGATATGACAAATCTGCACGCTTTTGGAACGACAAAAATGATGGAGGCGGCTATAAACGGACTCACACGTCCCGACGGCACAAGACCGTATCTCATTGCGGTGACGCAGCTTACTTCAACCAGCGAGGAGCGAATGAAAAGCGACCTTCTTATAAACGACCCCATTGACAAGGTGGTTATGCACTATGCAAAATGTGCGGCAAACGCTCATCTTGACGGAGTGGTATGCTCTCCTCTCGAAGCCGGCAAGGTTAAAGATGTTTGCGGCAAAAATTTTATTACGGTTACTCCGGGCGTGCGTTTTGCAGACGGAGAAAAGGGCGATCAGGTAAGGGTTACAACGCCGTCTGACGCGGCAAAACTCGGTTCAGACTTCATTGTTGTGGGACGTCCCATAACTCAAGCGGAAAATCCTTATGAA
>JALEIO010000240.1 GCA_022769845.1 Oscillospiraceae bacterium | reverse complement strand
CGGTGTGAAAAACGGATTTGATTTGGAGATGCTTGACCAAGTGTGCAATGCTGTTAGCGTGCCTGTTATCGCGTCGGGCGGTGCCGGAAAAAAAGAGGATTTTGTTGAGCTTTTCACAAAAATTCCAAAGGTTGACGCAGGGCTTGCGGCTTCAATTTTCCACTTTAAAGAGGTGGAAATTTCCGATTTAAAATATACATTAAAACAAAACGGAATTTTGGTAAGAATTTAAAAAGGAGCAAAAATATGAATTGCAATTTTGATATTGAAAAATTAAAATATGATGAAAAGGGGCTTATTCCTGCCATTGTGGTTGATAATATCACCAAGGAAGTGCTGACGCTTGCGTATATGAACAAGGAAAGCCTTAAAACTTCAATAGAAAAGGAGCTTACTTGCTTTTGGAGCCGTTCGCGAAACGAATTATGGCTTAAAGGCGAAACAAGCGGAAATTATCAGCATATTGTGTCAATAACTGCTGACTGCGATTTTGACGCGCTTACCGTTGTTGTGGAAAAAGATGGTCCGGCGTGCCATATGGGCACTGAAAGCTGTTTTACAAACTGTTTGTGTTCAAGCGACACTTTGCAAGAGTTTTCTCTCTCTGCTCTTATGAATCTTCTTATAGGAAGAAAAAAAGAGAAAAAAGAAGGCTCGTACACAACGTATCTTTTTGAAAAAGGATTGGATAAAATTCTTAAAAAAGTGGGAGAGGAATGCACAGAAGTTATAATTGCGGCAAAGGCGGAGGATAAAAAAGAAACAATTTATGAAATTGCCGACCTTTGCTATCACGTTATGGTGCTTATGGTGCAAAGCGGCATTACGATTGAGGATATCCACCGCGAGCTTGCATCGCGAAATGTTATTGACCACAAGGTGAAGCAGGAGAAAATGACAAAATGATTTTGGAGGATTTTCACGTTCATACCTGTTTTTGCGACGGAAAAGATGAGCCGGAGCAAATGGTATTGGCGGCAATTAAGCTTAATATGAAAAAAATCGGACTGCTGCATCATTCGTATGTTCCGTTTGATGAGAAATTTTGCATAAAAAAAGGCGGCGAGCGAGAATTTATTGCAGAAATCGACAGCCTTCGCCAAAAATACTGCGGAAAAATCGAAATTTATTGCGGCATTGAGCAGGATTATTTTTCAAAACCTCCTGCTGACAACTATGATTATGTAATAGGCTCGGTGCATTATGTTAAAATAAACGGGAAATATTTTTCGGTTGATGAGAGCGTCGAAACATTTGAAAAAATTGCAAATGATGTATTTGGCGGAGATTATTATGCCTTTGCCGAGGAATATTTCAGGTTGGTTTCAAATGTTTTGGAAAAAACAAATGCCGATATAATAGGACATTTTGACCTCATATCTAAATTTAACGAAAGCGGAAGATTTTTCGACGAAAAAAATAAGCGGTATATAAATGCGGCAAATTTTGCGATAGAAAAACTTGTAAAATACAAAATTCCGTTTGAGGTAAATATGGGAGCTGCAGCTCGCGGATATAAAACAGAGTTCTATCCCAATGAGTATTTTATTCGTAAAATTGCCGGTTTTGGCGGAAAATTTATTTTGTCGAGTGACGCGCACAGCAAAGATTTTTTATGCTTTGGATTTGAAAAATCCGAAGAAAAGCTAAAATCACTCGGTGCAGATTTGCAGAAATTTCGACAGAATTAACAGATTTTTATAAAATAAAAAAGTTATTTTTAAATTTCTGATGTTTTTTTGTTAAATAAAACGATATTTTTTGTGATTTTTTCAAAAATAACTTTTAATTTTAATACTATTTGGACAAAAAAATATAAAGAAGTTAAGATTTGATAAATTTTTTGATTAAACCTTGAATATTTTCTTGCAATTTAATATAATTTTATCAGGGGATACAAAATAAAAATTACTGCTGAAAATTAAATTAAAAGAGATTTGAGGGAAAAAGTTTGGAAAAGATTAGGTATGACGTTGTCAGCACCAAAAAGGTTTTTGACGGTGCAAAGCAAGTGACGGTATACGGAATTGCGGCTAACACCGTTTTGGCAAACGGCGAATTATGCACTGTTTTGGGCCTTGATGATATTTCTCCAAAACGTGATTTTGTAAATGAAATTGCCGAAAAACTAAATCGTCTTAATGTAAGTCCTATGCATTTTAAGAATATAATTGAAGATATCGTGGCGCGGCAGCTGCCATATGTTGCAAATTAAA
>JALEIO010000218.1 GCA_022769845.1 Oscillospiraceae bacterium | reverse complement strand
CGCATGCTTCGTTTACAACGTCCCAAGTGGAAATATGCCAGTTGGAATAGTCTATGCCGTCCGCATATTCGTCAGGGTCGCCATTGCCGTTAAAGTGATTCATAACCTTATTAATGTATTCTTTCATAAACGCCAAAAGTGCATCTCTTTTGTACTTTTTGGTGCCGTTTTCGTTGTAAAAATAATCATACATCTTTTCTTTATCCCATATAAGAGCATGACCGATAACTTCAACTCCGTTGTCAATGCAGAACTGCATAACTTTATCTGCATTTTCAAAAGTGTATTTGGGGTTGGTAAGGTCGATACGGTTGGATCTATCCTTTAATATTTCTTCCATTTTAAAGTATCCGTCCGATGCAGTTGTGTTAAAATGCTTTTTAAACAGCTTTTTGTAAATCTTTATTTTTCTTGTTTCGCTGTCTGCTGCAATGTCATTTGCAAGAGTACCGCCTATCTTAAACTTATCGGCATACTTTGCATACAGCGAAATAATTCCGGTATCTACATCAACGGCATCGGCAGCAAAATATGTCTCGCCGGTTGCCGTTGACGAAATGCCGGCGGCAGGCGCAGGCAAGTTATAATCATCATAGAAGGTGCCGTCGCCCGCCATCGACTTCATTATAAAGTCATCCACATAATAAGCGCTTTTTTGCGGAGTGGTTATAATATAAATATAGGTTTTGCTGATATTATCCTCTGTTAATTGAGTGTACTGGCTCAAATCAAAGGTCCACTCCAGCTTTGTCCATTCTGTATCACTCAATTCAACAGGGGCGCTTAACTCAAGAATAATATTGCCTCCCGTAGTATTGACTCCCGTAATAATCAGCCTAAATTGTGCACTTACAGCTTGAGACTGTTTTTTTTTAGATAGCAGGATGCCGTTACGCTTGAGGTAAGGTCTGCGCCTTTTATGCTTGAACCGAGCGAGGTCCAGTTATTCACACGGTTTGAAAATTCAGCACAGTAGCTTCCTGTGTTTGCATCGGCGTCTGTCAGCACAACGCTTGCTCTTGCTTGCGGGCTGAACATATCCATATTGTCGCTTTCAAATGTGGCTCTTTTGGTATATGAACCGTATTTTTCAAGCACTGGAACATCGCTTGCCGCCTTCTCTGTAATCTCAATTTCATCAAGATAGAGCTTTTCGCCCATAAGCATATCTGTGCTGTTCCATTTGCTGCCGGCAATTGTTTTATCGCCTGTCATAACAAAGTACAAGTCTGCAAATCCATCATCGTCGAAGTTTTCAGCTTTAGGAGTAATAGTGTATGTGTACTTTTGCCATGATGTTGTCATAACAGCTACACGGTTTTTAGTATAATTTGCTCCTTTGTAGTCGATAATTCCTCCGGCATACTTATTATAAGTAGTATCCTTGCTTCCTGTGAACGCTGACGGAATTGTGGCATCTTGATGATTGAGAAGTCCGATATACAACGCTCTTGGCATTTTATCTCCAAACGCCCGGAAGGAAATTTCATATGTTTTTCCGGGTACAATGTCTAACTTTGAAAGCTTAATTCTTGCTGTAACATGCGCATTTAAATTGTCGTCTGATGTATCTGCCGCAACAGAAAGCATCTTTGTACTGCCTTCGGTAGAAGCTGTTACTTTACCATCTGATACAGATTCAATGCTAAGAGTCTGGGCACCAAGCACTCTGGTCCATTTATTTGTATGCTTAAGCCTGTTAAGTTCTCTATCTTTTGTTATTGCAGTTTCATTAGTTGCGTCTTCAAAATCCCATTTGAGTTTATCAGTCTTTGTATCATCAAATACAGACGATATGTCAGCATTCGGGCAAATAATGGTAAAGTCGTCGGCATAGTAATCTATGTATGTATAGCTTCCTTCCGAACCTGTGCGCGCGCCAAGCTCAACAGCATAGTCTCCTTTTATATTTTCTATTGTCGAAAGGTCTAACGAATACGAAACCTCGTGCCATTCGTTGTCGCTTACGATTACAGAGGTGCTTTTATTAGTAAGAGTTCCTCCTACTGTCCTCGGTGTCAATATGTTAATGTAGAATTCTGCATTTTCTTTAACATAATCCGGCTTTTTCATAAAGGCTTTAACTTTAATGGTTGGTGTTTTTGATGTTTCAGCACTCGGCAGTTTTATTCTCAATGTTGCTTTTTCTTCAGGCTTTCTGTTTGAAACCTTTGCGTATTTCGTTCCTGTATGCGCTTTGCCGTCTTCCACAATTTCTGCGGTATAAGCTGAAGCTTTTGGATTCTGGAAAATCTGGAAAAGTCCGCTCTCAAAAGAGTTTCTTATTCCAAGTCCACCTGCCGGCACATAAAATGCTATATTATTTGTGAAATTTTCATATGTAGTTTTATAAACGGGCACTGCCGATTTAACTGTGCTTAAATCTTCCCATATAAAGCACTTTACCGATGCGGCACCTTCAGCGGCTATATTAACCGCGTAGTCGGACGCGCCGTTTGCGTCCAGTCTGCCGCATCCCATACCAACAAGCGCACCGTTTTCATCATAAAGTGCGGTCAATGAGTATTTTCCGCTGTATGCCGCGCCGCTGCCGTAAGAAATACTCATTTCAGCCGTACGCGGATAGTTAGTACCGCTTTCTACCCATGACGACACATTAGGCGTGGGTGCTTCATTAGCAGCAGATACCCCTACTGTGCCCAGCGTTGCAACAATCATCGCCGCAACTGAGAACCATGAAATGATTCTTTTGCATAAACCTTTCATTTATACATCCTCCTCTTTTATTAGGCGGTTTAACCGCCAATTTATATTTATAACAGAGGTGCGCGGACTTTCAGAACACATACATTCATCCCTCCGCTGCCTCCGATTAACTATTTTACGGCGTCAGCAACCTTTTTTAAGGTGATATTGCTGACTGCCTTGCCGCAGCTTACCGTTATTTTGTCCGATTGCGAAAGCCTTTTTATATTTTCGTTTGTAAGATAAATTTCAGCTATTCCGATTCCGTTTGAAAATACATCTGCCTTTTCATTAACCG
>JALEIO010000213.1 GCA_022769845.1 Oscillospiraceae bacterium | reverse complement strand
AAATGATGTGAGAAAAAAGCTTTAAGGGGGAATTTTTAATGAACTACAAAAAAGAAGAAGTAACTAATCTCCTTAATACAAAATGTATGAATGTTTTCGGCTGCTCGATAGACGACGCTACCGAAAAGCAGGCGTATAAATCGCTGTGCTATGTTGTTAAGGATTTGCTTGCGGAAAAAAGGAGCAAGTTTGCAAAGCAGTATAAGGAAAAAGAGGGAAAACAGGTTTATTATATGTCAATGGAGTTTCTGGTTGGAACATCTCTTCGCAATAACCTTTATAACCTCGGTATGGAAAGCGTTTTCAAAAGTGCGCTCAAGCAAAAGAAAATTGACATTAACGCGCTGTATGCAATGGAGCCCGACGCAGGACTCGGCAACGGCGGTCTCGGACGTTTGGCGTCGTGTTATATGGACGCTATGACAAGCCAGGGTATGATGGGAACAGGCTATTCAATCCGCTACGAGTTCGGCATTTTCAAGCAGAAAATTGTTGACGGCTGGCAGATGGAATTTCCCGATAACTGGCTTGAAATGGGCGACGTATGGCTTAACAGACGCGAGGACGAATCGTTTATAATAAAATTCGGCGGCACGCTTAAGGAAGACTGGACAGACGGAAAATTAAAGGTTACACACGAAAATTATCAGTCCGTTCTGGCAGTGCCGTACGATATGTATATTTCGGGTTATGACACCGACGCTGTAAACAAGCTTATTTTATGGAGTGCAAAATCGCCGAACAACCTTGATATGACTGCGTTTTCCCGTGGCGAATACGTTCGTTCGCTTGAAGAAAACACCATGGCGGAGGTAATTTCAAAAATTCTCTACCCTGCCGATGACCATATTGAGGGCAAGCGCCTGCGAATTAAGCAGCAGTATCTTTTGGTATCCGCATCGCTTCAGAGCATACTTTCAAAGCATATGAAAAAGTATAAAACGCTCGATAACCTTCCAGATAAGGTTGCTATTCATATTAATGATACTCACCCTGCACTCTGCGTGCCCGAGCTTACAAGAATACTCATTGACGAGTACGGATACGACTGGGATAAGGCGTGGGATATTGTTACAAAAACGCTTACTTACACAAACCATACCGTTATGAGCGAGGCGTTGGAGCGCTGGCCCGAAAGCCTGTTTTCGGCGGAGCTTCCGAGAATTTATCAAATTGTGCTTGAAATCAATCGCCGTCTGGTGCAGAAGCTTAACGAGTTTTACCCGGGCGATATTGCAAAAATCGAATATATGTCGCCGGTTGCGCACGGTGAGGTGCGTATGGCAAACCTTTGTCTTGCCGCCTGCCACAAGGTCAACGGCGTGTCGAAACTGCACAGCAATATTTTAATAAACAGCATTTTTAAGGATTATTACAATATTGACCCCGATAAGTTTACAAACGTTACAAACGGCATCGCTTACAGAAGATGGCTGTGTCAGTCCAATCCCGAGCTTTCATCGCTTTTAAAGAACCTTATCGGCGATAAATTTGTGCATGACGCAACTGCTCTTGAGGGACTTTTAAAATATAAGGGCGATAAAAATGTGCTTGAATCGCTCCAAAAAATCAAGCTTACCAAAAAGCAGGCGCTTGCAAAATATATTTCGCAGGCAAACGGTGTAAATGTCGACCCGTCGTCGATTTTTGACGTGCAGATTAAGCGCTTGCATGAGTATAAACGTCAGCTTTTGAATGTTTTGCAGATTTTGCATATGTATAATGTGATTAAGGATAATCCCAATGCGGACATCACCCCCCGAACCTTTGTTTTTGCGGCGAAGGCGTCGGCAGGATACATTATGGCAAAGCAGATTATACGCCTTATTTCGGCGGTTGCCGACCTTGTTAATTCCGACGCGGCGGTGCGCGACAAAATAAAGGTTGTGTTTGTTGAAGATTATAAGGTTTCGCTTGCGGAGATTATCATTCCTGCGGCGGAAATTTCGGAGCAGATTTCCATTGCCGGCAAAGAAGCGTCGGGAACGGGCAATATGAAGCTTATGATTAACGGTGCGGTAACGCTCGGCACTCTTGACGGAGCAAACGTTGAAATTTGTGAGCAGGTAGGAAGGGAAAATATTTTCCTTTTCGGTATGACTGCACCTGAAGTTGAAGAACTGTGGAGAAAAGGCTACAACCCGAATTTCTTTGTTACGCCCGAGCTTAAAAGAGTGCTTGATATGCTTACTTCGGGCATACTCGGCACACGTTTTGACGATATTTCAAAATCGCTTCTTACAAACAGCTTCGGCACTGCGGACGCGTATATGACAATCGCCGATTTTGAGTCGTACAGACAAGCGCAGGAGAAAGTCGGCAAAGCATACCTCGACAAAGATAAATTTACTGATATGTCGCTTGTCAACATTGCAAAGGCAGGTATTTTCTCGGCGGACAGAGCGGTTAAGGAATATGCGGACAACATTTGGAATATAAAGCTTTAATGCGCAAACCGGCTGTTTTTACGAAATAATTTAAGCAAGGAAAATTTATGAGAATACTTTTCGACAGCAAAAACGAATATTACAAAAAGCCGTTCGGCTCGCTCAAAACAGACGAAAGATGTGAAATAAAGATAAAAATTCCGAAAAACTGCGAAACGCAGAAATGCTTTTTAATTCTGGAACGCAGTGATGGATTTTTTATGCAGCAGCCTTTATCAGTCGTTGAATCAGAGGATAACTACGAGGTTTTTTCGTGCGTGTTTGCGCTTTCTTTCTGCGGACTTTACCGCTATTATTTTAAGATAGAAACGCGCAGCTCGTCCTTTAATCTTTTTAAATACGGCTCGGGTGACACAAATATTTCGGACGGCTCGAAATGGCAGGTAACCTGCTATGACAAAGACTATGATACGCCGGAATGTTTTAAAGGACGGGTGTATTATCAGATTTTTCCCGACCGTTTTTTTGAGGGTAAATTAAACGGAGAGGTCAGCGGAAAATTAGAGCCGTACACGGTGCATAAATCCAAAAACGAGCCGCCTGTATTTTTGCCGGATGAAAACGGCGAGATTTTAAACAACGATTTTTTTGGCGGAAACTTAAACGGTATAAGCGAAAAAATGGGATATATAAAGTCGCTCGGCGTGGGTGTTATTTACATTAATCCTATATTTTTCGCGTTTTCAAACCACCGTTATGACACTGCCGATTATAAAAAAATCGACCCTATGCTGGGCAGCGAAGCCGATTTTGCCAATCTTTGCGAGTGTGCTCACAAAAACGGCATTAAAATCATAATTGACTGTGCGTTTTCGCACACGGGCAGCAACAGCATTTATTTTGACAAAAAGAAAATCTTCGGCGGCGGCGCATACAGTGATGAAAATTCGCCTTACCGAAGCTGGTATTCGTTTTCGCAATATCCCGAAAAATACACCTCGTGGTGGGGCATTGACACGCTTCCGTGCGTAAATGAGCTGAACGAAAGCTTTATGAATTATATAATTTTTGATGAAAATTCGGTTCTCTCAAAATGGTTAGGTCTTGGTGCGGACGGCGTGCGTCTGGACGTTGCGGACGAGCTTCCCGACGAGTTTATAGCCGCGCTTACAAAAAAGGTTAAGGAAATTAAAAAAGACGCTCTTGTTATGGGAGAAGTTTGGGAGGACGCGTCAAATAAGGAAAGCTACGGAATTTTGCGCAAATATTTTTCACATTCCGAGCTTGATTCTGTAATGAATTATCCGTATCAGAACGTAATTATAGGTTTTGCAAACGGTGCTGTAAGCGGATTTTCGTTTGCCGACACCGTTATGACTATTGCCGAAAATTATCCCAAGCCTGTGCTGGACTGCGTTATGACAAGCTTATCAACTCACGATACCATTCGTATTTTGACGGCGCTTATGCCGAATGTGATGCATCTTACCCGTGAGGAAAAGGCAGCTTATAAAATGAACGCAGACGACAGGAAAATAGCGCTGGCAAAGGAAAAGCTATGCGCGGCGTTGCAGTTTACGCTTCCCGGATGCGCGTGCATATATTACGGCGACGAAGCGGGTATGGAGGGGTTTGAGGACCCGTTTAACCGCGCGTTTTATCCGTGGGGAAATGAGGATTTTTCTCTTATCGCTTATTATAAAGAGCTTGCAAATCTTAAAAATTCGCATACTGCGCTAAAGACGGGCAAAATTTCGTTTTTGTGGCAAAATCAGCATAATTTCGCATTTGCGCGTGAGGACGAAAACGAAAATCTTTTTGTGTGCGCAAATACTGATGACGATCCGTTTTTTGTAAACTGCGATGAAAAGGCAATTTTATTTTCGGTTGGCTGCCGTTATGAAAACGGGCACCTTGCGGTTTCAAAAAACGGCGCGGCTGTTATCGGGGAATTAAAATAAAATATAAAAACATAATGCACGGCAAAAATTCATATACATTTACTATTCAGGCAGTAAGTGGGTGAATTTTGCAGTGCTTTTTTTTAAACGGAAATCGCTTACGCTGTGCGCGCTTGCGGTTCTTTTTGTGTTTGCGATGTTTGCCGCGGTAAATAACAGCAGAGTTGAAAAAGCGGTGGAAACAGGCAGTGATTACATAAAATGGGTGGATTTTTCGGTTACAAACGAGGCTATGACAAAAGCATATAATTATGATGTAAAGACTGTATCGGAAAAAAACCATATCGACTGGGTAACACTGCTCGCACTGTGCGGCGAAAAATGCGGCGGCAGCTTTAAAAATCTTGATTTGTCGTATATGGATAAATGCGCCGCCCTTATGAAAGAGGGAAAAACGGCGGAGGAAATTTGTCAAAATGAAAAGTATTATAAATATTATAAAGAGGCTTATGACGCAGTTCTCGGCGGATTTGTGGGTGATTTTTACACTAAAAAAGAAGGTGAGGACTGGTGCGAAAGCTATGGGCTTAAGGCGTTTTCGCCCATCGCGGCGGGATACGGCTTTTCTCATTACAAGGATTTTGGCAGCAGCCGAAGCTATGGATTTAAGCGCAAGCACCTCGGAAACGACCTTTTGGGAAGTATAGGCACGCCGATAATCTGTGTTGAATCGGGGACGGTTGAGGTTATGGGCTGGAACAGGTATGGCGGCTGGAGAGTAGGCATACGCAGCTTTGACAGAAAAAGGTACTATTATTACGCGCATCTTCGCAAGGATTTCCCGTTCAATACGCATCTTAAAGAGGGAGACACCGTAAGCGCGGGCGAGGTTATAGGATATCTTGGGATGACGGGATACAGTTCAAAGGAAAATGTCAACAATATCAACATTCCGCATCTTCATTTCGGTATGCAGATTATTTTTGATGAGGTGCAGAAGGACGGAAACAACGAAATCTGGATTGACGTATATGAAATTACAGAATTTCTGAAGAAAAACAGGTCGGCGGTGGAAAAAATCGACGGCGAAAAAAATTACAGGCGAAAAACTATGTTTTATGAGAGATTATTAACGGAAAACGGTGGGTAATATGTCAAGTAAGAATGTGGTTTTGTCGCTGCTTTGCGCGATAATGCTTGTTTGCTATTCTGTTTGTTCGCTTATTTCGCAAAAGGACGTTTTAACCGTTGCCGAACGAGACGGAATAAAGCTGCCGATTGTTATGTATCATCTTGTGTTGGATGATAACAAGCGGCTCGGAAAGTTTATAATTTCGCCCGATGAGCTTAAGAGCGATATGCAGTATTTAAAGGATAACGGTTACAGCACGGTGGTTTTTGCCGACCTTGTAAATTATGTGGAAAACGGTGCTCCTCTGCCCGAAAAGCCGATTATGATAACCTTTGACGACGGATACTACAATAATTTTTTGCTTGCATATCCCATTTTAAAGGAGTTTGGGTTTAAGGCGGTTTTGTCGGTAATAGGTATTCAGAGCGAAAAATATTCCGCAAGCGGTGAGCGCAGCAAGTATTATTCGCATATGACGTGGGAGGATATAAAGGCAAGCACCGATGTTTTTGAAATTCAAAATCATTCGTACAATTTGCACAGCTACGGTAAGGCGCGAAACGGCGCAGGAAAGAAAAAGGGCGAAAGCAGCGAGGCGTACAAAAAAATGCTTTTTGACGACCTATCAAAAAATCAGCGTTTAATAAAGGAAAAAACCGGTATAGATGCTTATGTTTTCACGTTTCCGTTCGGGTCAATGTGCAATGACGCGCACGCGGTGGTGAAGGATAATCTTAAGTATAAAGGCAGCTTGTCGTGTGAGGAGGGAATTAAT
>JALEIO010000191.1 GCA_022769845.1 Oscillospiraceae bacterium | reverse complement strand
CTATACGAAAGAAAAGAAGACTGCTGCGGGTGTACAGCGTGTTATGCAATCTGCCCTAAAGGGGCAATAGAAATGAAGGAAGATGAAGAAGGATTCGAGTATCCTCACATCAATGAGGATATTTGTGTTCGATGTGATATGTGTTTGAGAGTGTGCCCGATTAAGGAAGCAAAGAAGTAGTTAACTGCGCTCTGTGCCCTCCCAGAAAAAATAGACAGTAAAACTCTGCAAAAAACGGAATGAATCGTAATAATTCTTTTGTTTTCGTAGAAGCGGTCGCATTTATTCCACGGTTCACTTGCGGGCGACCTCTGCTGATACGATTGAAGGGTGAAAGAACCAAGCAACCCCAAGGAGAGTGTTAAAAAAAGTCTGTGAAAATGCTTCCTTCTATGATAGAATATAAAATATCATGGGAGGAATTTTTATGGCAAGACGCAGACGAGAAATAATGAGTGAAGGGAAAAAGAATATCATTGCCGGTTTGATCCAGGAGTACAACATCAAAACAGCTGCGGATATTCAGGAAGCGCTGAAGGATTTGCTTGGCGGTACGATTCAGGAGATGATGGAGGCTGAACTTGACGAGCATTTGGGTTATGAAAAATACGAACGCAGCGACAATCCTGACTGCCGTAATGGCGTAAAATCAAAGAAGTTACGAAGCTCTTATGGCGAAATTCCGATTGATGTTCCGCAGGATAGGGATGGCGATTTCCAGCCGCAAATAGTCCCGAAAAGAAAAAAGGACATATCAGAAATTGAGCAGAAAATCATCGCCATGCCTGCAAAAGGTATGACAACAAGGCAGATTTCTGATATTGTCGAGGATATTTACGGGCTTGAGTGTTCTGATACCACCATAAGCAGAATAATCGATAAAATACTGCCTGTGGTGAGGAAATGGCAGTTAAGACCGCTTGTGGCATATCTTTCGATGAATTTGTTTCCTTTCTTTATTATATACTTATATAATATGGATTTTTTTGTAAATTAAATTATATAATTTTGATATAGGTAATAATATCGCTATATTCCAAATAAGTATTAACAAAGGCAACTTAGGTAAATATATTATGCATTGTAGCTTATTTGTTTCAAAGAAAAAAATAGATTGCAAAAACCACAAATTCATACTATGTTGCCCAATAATCTCTAATAGTTGTAAAATTAATTTGAACGGAAAATTATTCAGCAGTTTTATAATACAAAATACAAGTATCGGTACAAATACTATATCTGCATTTGGCATGAAAATCTTCGCATTTTCATACCATTTTAATCTTGCAATAAATATTAGCGATAATCCCGAAACACTAATAAATATGCCATTAATTTTGTGGGTGCATATGAACTTATCAATATATTTGTATATATCAAATTTTGCAAAACAATATCCTACCAAAACAATCGAAATATACTTAAAATATTCCAATGTAACAGCTTCCGCGTTGTGAAACATAATATGCGTAGATAATTTCCACAGTAATATGTATATTGTTTGAAAAGGGATTACAGTCAATGTTAAAGAACTCCATAATTTTTTTCCAATTATTCGTTTTAACAATGGAAGTGATAATATTGCCAACATATAAAATCTAACATACCACGCAAAACCTACAATGCTTGTATATATGCCGAATAATTCTTGATGCCATTTGTGCGGATTAAAATAAGTTCTGCCCAACAAAATTTGAACGGGCAGAAAAAATGTAAATAGTAATATCCAATACTTTAAAATGAATTTTATTGCTTTTTTTATGCTTATAACAATACAATTTCCTTTTTGATAACTGAAATACATACCATATCCAGTTAAAAACATAAATATGCCAACACATACTCCGCCAAATTTTCCAACAAAGTATGCCACGGTGTTGTTACGGAATGGGATACTGATAAATTCATTTCCGGATACCAACCATTCTGGGAATGAAAATAGGTGAGATGCAAACATTAATAAAAGAGCAATACCCTTTATTTGATTGGTAGTTTTTATAGTAAAATCCAATTTGTTTTTCATTTTATTATCCTCATTAATAAATATGCTTTAACCTAGGGTAGTGGGTACAGACATAGTCTTGGATTAACAGCTTAAAAGTCCAAGAATATATCCGCACCCCCCCGGCTCTTTTTTTGCTTAAACAAAAACGTCTTTTTATTGATTAAGAATATTCATAAATTCCTCACCGGTAATTGTTTCGTTATCATAAAGATACTTTGCAAGCTCGTCAAGCTTTGCTTTATTTTCTGCAATAATATTCTTTGCTTTTTCGTGCTGTCTTTTTACAAGCGCAACCACCTGACGGTCAATTTCCGAAGCTGTTTCTGCAGAGCACGCAAGGGAAGAATCGCCGCCCAGATATTGATTTGTTACGGTTTCCAAAGCTACCATATCGAAATTATCGCTCATTCCGTACTGCGTTATCATTGCACGTGCAAGCTTTGTCGCCTGCTCAATATCATTTGACGCGCCCGTTGAAACCGAACCGACTGCAATTTCCTCCGCTGCACGGCCGCCTGTATAGGTGGCAATCTTGTTTTCAATTTCTTCTTTGCTCATTAGATAGCGATTTCCTTCGTCCACCTGCATTGTATAACCGAGAGCGCCTGATGTTCTGGGAACGATTGTAATTTTTTGAACCGGAGCGGAATTGGTTTGTTTTGCCGCAACAAGAGCATGACCAATCTCGTGGTATGAAACAATCATTTTTTCTTTGTCAGTAAGGATTGCATTTTTCTTTTGATATCCTGCGATAACAACCTCGATACTTTCTTCAAGGTCTTCTTGAGAAGCCTCTTTTCTTCCTGCACGCACAGCGCGCAAAGCGGCTTCATTTATAATATTGGCAAGTTCAGCACCTGAAGCGCCGGCTGCCATACGCGCAATTTGAGAAAAATCAACTCCGGGCGCTATCTTAATTTTCTTTGCGTGAACCTTGAGAATTTCTTCTCTTCCTTTAAGGTCCGGAAGCTCAACGGGAACACGTCGGTCAAATCGACCGGGACGTGTAAGTGCAGGGTCCAGCGTCTCCGGACGATTGGTTGCCGCAAGAATAATAACTCCGGTGTTTCCCTCAAAACCATCCATTTCTGTAAGAAGCTGATTTAGCGTCTGCTCCCGTTCATCATTTCCTCCGATTCGTCCGTCACGCTTTCCGCCTATAGCGTCAATTTCATCAATGAAAACTATACAGGGTGCTTTTTCCTTTGCCTGTTTGAAAAGGTCGCGCACCTTGGACGCTCCCATACCGACAAACAGTTCAACAAACTCTGAACCGGACATAGAGAAAAAGGGTACGTTTGCTTCTCCGGCTACCGCTTTTGCAAGCAAGGTTTTACCTGTTCCCGGAGGTCCTACAAGAAGTATGCCCTTTGGCATTGAGGCGCCGATTTCAGAATATTTTTTTGGATTGTGCAGATAATCAACAATTTCTGCCAAATTTTCCTTTGCCTCATCCTCGCCTGCAACATCGGAAAATTTAATGCCGTCGGAGGATTTAACATATACTTTTGCGTTGGATTTTCCCATATTGAACATCATTGAGTTTGGACCGCCTACTTTATTCATCATTTTCTTTGTGAGAAACTGTCCTAAAACTATAAAAATTACCATAGGCAAAATCCATGAAATCAGAAAAGAAATAAGCGGCGAGGCTTCCTGTATAATCGGAGAAGAAAATACTGCTCCCGATGCTTTCAGACGCTCTACAAGACCGGGGTCGGACATAGGGCCCGTCTTATAGACTGTGGTTCCTTTTTTGTCGGTAAAAAGAATCTGATTTGCTTCTATTTGAACGCGGCCGATATTCTTTTCTTCGGTCATAGTCATAAATGTGCCGTAATCAACTTCTTTTATTTGCCTTTCGAGCATTTTCGGCATAAGCAGAAGATTAAAAAGCATAAGAATTAACAGCACTATTCCATAGTAATATATAAGCGGTTTTTTTGGTTTCTTTACTTCATTCATATTTAAGCCCCCTGAATATATTGTAAATTCCTGATTTAAACAGGACAAATGTACAAAAAATAATTATATACTTTTTAAGCTGAATTAAAAAAGCCTCTTTAATATATAATATAGCGTAAAATTACATATATGTCAAGGGCGGCAGATTATGAAATGAACCC
>JALEIO010000177.1 GCA_022769845.1 Oscillospiraceae bacterium | reverse complement strand
TCGGGTACCATACTTTTTGCCATTTTCTTTCACTCCTTTAAACGGTAAAAATGTTTTTGCAATAAAAGTAATTTGTTATTGCTCTATTATTGTGCTTTTTTTTGCGTTTAAATATTCTGTAAAAATTTTCAAATTATTTATAGTTTAACGGCAAAAATTCAGATTAATAATATGATATAAATTTGCATATTTGTTATTTTATAATTTCTATGACGCTCGCCATTATTCCGCGCTTGCCTTTGCTTTTGCGGTGAGAGAAAAGCTCGGTATGATTGCAGCAGGAGCAAAGGTCCGAAATAAGAATATTTTCTTCGGGAACGCCCGCGCCTATAAGAATTTGCTTGT
This sequence comes from Oscillospiraceae bacterium, assembly GCA_022769845.1. Taxonomy (GTDB): domain Bacteria; phylum Bacillota; class Clostridia; order UMGS1810; family UMGS1810; genus Qingrenia. The sequence goes on along the minus strand of JALEIO010000177.1, from coordinate 2,410 downwards.
TTATTTTTGGCAAATCCAAGTAAAATTTAGCGTTTCTTATTATCATTGCATTTGTTTTTGAAATATCCGGAAATTTATTTTTAAAATCACAAAAAAGCTTTTCGTCAACCTCATAGCAGCAACCGTGTATGCAAGGAGCCATAGCAATAAAGATGTCATTCGGGTTGCTGTTATACAATTCCTGCATTTTTTTGGCTGTAAGATAAGCAAGATTTTTAAATGTTCCTTTCCAGCCGCAATGAGCCGCGCCGATTGCCTTGTTTCTTGCGTCGGCAAAAAGCAGCGGAACACAGTCGGCGCCAAAAACGGTAAGAGCAACATTTTTTTCGTTTGTAACAAGTGCGTCTACATCCTCGTAGTCGGCAGGTTTTATAATGCCCTTGCCGCGGTCGGCGGCTGAAGCAACTTTTATATTCGCATTGTGAAACTGGCTTGACGATACCAAATTATTAACGTCAATACCGATGGCTTCAGCAAAAATTTTAAAATTTTCACGAACCGTTTCAGCGCTGTCATCGGTATGAAAGCCCAAATTCATTGAGGCAAGATAGTCGGTTTTTGAAATTCCGCCGTAACGCGTGGAGCTTGCGTGGCGAATAAAATCAAGCTTTGAAAAAATAGGATAGGTTATATATTTAACGCCGTTTTTGTCGTTTATAATGCTGTTTTTTGTGTTCATAAAATCACCTCATAATAATTTTAACATTACAAAAACCTCTTTGTCAACCAAGGGAGAATATATTTACATATTTACCAGAAAATAAATTAAAAAATACGTTTACAAAACAACAAATATATGATAATATTATATTTACATTTAATAAATAAAATTATATGTTAAATTTTGGTTGATTGGGGAGGTTTATTTGAGAAAAAGCGGAGTTTTAATGCACATTTCAACGCTGTACGGCGATTATTCAATCGGCAGTTTCGGAAAAGAAGCGAAGGAATTTATTGATTTCATAGCGGATATGGGTTTTTCAATATGGCAGGTTTTGCCTTTCGGAACTGTTGACGAATGCAATTCGCCTTACAAATCATATTCGGCGTTCGGAGGCAATCCGTATTTTGTCGACCTTAATACTTTATATGAAAAAGGTTATATTACATATGAAAAATTGCAGGAGCAAAGACAGCATACACCGTATTCGTGCGAATATGAACGTCTGTTTGACGAGAGGGTAAAGCTTCTTTTCGAGGCGGCTCAAAACGTTTCGGACAAAGAAGAAATTGAAAAATTTATTAAAGAAAATAAATATCTTGATGATTTTTGCCGATTTATGGCATTGAAGTTTGCAAATGACGGCAAACCGTGGCAGGAGTGGAAAAATTTTGATGTTGACGAAAATGTTTTGTTCGGGTGGAAGTTTATTCAATATGAATTTTTTAATCAGTGGCAGGAAATAAAAAAATACGCGAATGAAAAAAACGTTAGCATAATAGGGGATATTCCGATATATGTTTCGCTCGATAGCTGCGATGTTTGGAGCAACCGGGAGGAATTTTTGCTTGACGAAACCGGAAAGCCGTCCTGCGTTGCCGGAGTTCCGCCGGATTATTTTTCAAAAGACGGTCAGCTTTGGGGCAATCCTTTGTACGACTGGGACAAAATGAAGAAAAACGGTTATAAATGGTGGATTGACAGAATAAAACATATGCTTAAATTGTTTGACGGAATACGAATTGACCATTTCAGAGGACTGGAATCGTTTTGGGCAGTGCCTGCAAATGCAGAAACAGCCGCAGAGGGAAAGTGGGTAAAAGGCCCCGGAATTGACTTTATAAAGGCGGTTAAAAAAGCGGCGGGAGGCAAAATGATTATTGCTGAAGATTTGGGAGAAATTTCAAAAGATGTTGAAAAGCTTGTGGACGACAGCGGTTTTCCGGGAATGAGGGTTTTGCAGTTTGGTTTTTTGTCATTTGACGATAATGTTCATTTGCCGCACAATTACATAAAAAACTGTGTTGCCTATACGGGAACTCACGATAACAATACGCTTTTGGGCTATCTTTGGGAACTTGAAGCCGACAAGAAAAAATACCTTTTAAAATACTGCGGTTATGACAGCGAAAACTGGGAAGCAGGATTTTCAAGCATTGTAAGAACACTTTTTGCAAGCAGCGCGGATACAGTTATTATACCTGTTCAGGACCTTTTGAAATACGGCTCGGACACACGCCTTAACACACCGGGAACAAGCGAAAACAACTGGCTTTACAGAGTTACAAAAGAGCAGCTTTTGAGCGTTGACAAAAATTTTTACCGCTCCCTTAACCAAATTTACAAACGGTAATTTTTACGTCTAATGTTACATATTGTTTTCAAAAAAAATATTATATTGACTTATTTTGAATTATGATTTACAATACTAATATGTAAGTTTACATACTTTTTAGGAGGAAAAGATTA
>JALEIO010000164.1 GCA_022769845.1 Oscillospiraceae bacterium | reverse complement strand
AAGCAAATTCAGCCGATTTTGAGAATTAATAAATAATGTCTACTGAACAAATGGTTTTGCGAAACCATTTGTGTGAAATTTACAATTTCACACCTAAAAACAGAAATGCTATTTTTAGGTTCACAACATTGATTGACTGACTGTTTGTGTCGGCTGTCGGGAGACGATAGCCGACACAAAGCGCAAGGTTTTTGACAAAAACAGCGCAAAAACCTTGCACCTGAACAATTCTGAAACGCTTGCAAATCGCTATGCGGCTGCGTTTCAGAATTGTTCAGCAGCCATTAATTAAAAATTTGGTTAGTTATAAAAATACGGCAGTCACAAAAAGTGCTGCCGTATTTTTATAGCATTGGAATTTGCTCGTTTTAAGTGAGCAATTTTGCTTGTTCAAAAAAGCGTTCCTATCTGCTCTAGAAAATGGGTGTCAGGGGGTTGATGCGTTAAAAACGCTTTTTATTGCCTGAATTTTTATAACAGAAGAAATTAGTTTTTCAGATTTTTATAATCGTACAAACTACTTTCAAAAATCTAAAATTAACAGTTTTTCGCAATATCCGCAATAATATCAGCGCACATATCAACGCCGAGCGAACCGCTGTTCAAAACAATATCATAGTTGCTGGGCGAACCCCAGTCAAGGCCCGTATAATAGTAATAATGGCTGGAACGGGCTTTGTTTCGCCGTTTAATTTCTTTTTCGATATTTTTTTCGGGCATTTTATAAATGTTTATTGCACGTTCCGCTTTTTTCTCATCGGGGCAATGAATAAACACGTTTAAGCAGTCGTCGCGTTCTTTTAAAATATAATCTGCACATCTGCCGACAATAACGCACGGGCCCTCATCGGCAATACGCTTTACAATATTGCTCTGCACTACAAACAGCTTATCCGAAAGAGGCATAAGAGTGTTGTTATAGCCGGGATTTAAGTACACACCGCCCATTGCAACATTAAAAAGCATACTGTTTGTTATTTTTTCTCCGGCTTCCTCGATAAATTCGTCCGATAGACCGCTTTCCTTTGACATAAGCATTATGAGCTCTTTGTCATAAAATTTATAACCTAATTTTTCAGCCGCAATTTTGCCGATATAGCGTCCGCCGCTGCCGAATTCTCTTGCGATTGTAATAATTTTTTTCATAATTACGCGCCTCCTTTTGTAATTTTATTATATTCCACAAATCGGAAAAAGTCAATATTGTTTGAGGCGCATATTGTTTAAACTCCGCTGTAAGCCGAAAATCCGCCGTCAACAGGCACAACAACACCGTTTACAAAGGTTGCGCCGTCAGACAGAAGCCACAAAAGAGTTCCTGTAAGCTCCTCGGTTTCGCCGAATCGTCCCATAGGAGTGCTGTTTAAAATTTTTTGAGAGCGCGGTGTAAAATTGCCGTTCTCATCAATTAAAAGCGCTCTGTTTTGGTCGGTTACAAAAAATCCCGGCGCAATGGCGTTTACGCGTATTCCCGTTTTTGAAAAATGCACCGCAAGCCATTTTGTAAAGTTTGATACCGCAGCTTTTGCGCCGCTGTATGCAGGAATTTTGGTGAGAGGGCAAAATGCGTTCATTGATGAAACATTGAGTATTACAGCGCTTTTTTTGCCGATTAAATCAGCGGCAAAAACCTGCGTCGGAATAAGCGTTCCTAAAAAGTTCAGATTAAACACAAACTCAATTCCGCTTTTGTCAAGGTCAAAAAAGCTTACAATATCCTTGTTTTCCTCATCGCCCTGCTCATAATATTCCTTTGTGGTGGTGCCTTTTGGATGATTTCCGCCTGCACCGTTGATTAAAATGTCAACCGAGCCGAATTTATCGTTGATAATTTTTTTTGCCGCTATAAGACTGTCTTTTTCAAGCACATTCGCCGCAATGCCAACGGCCTCGCCGCCGTCCGACACAATTTCTTCGGCAACCTTTTTTGCGTTTTCCTCACGCAAATCAAGAATTGCAACACGCGCGCCGCACTGTGCAATCGCCTTTGCAAATCCCGAGCAAAGCACTCCGCCGCCGCCCGTTACAACGGCGGTTTTGTTTGTTAAATCTATTTTAAAAGGTAAATTCATATTTTTACTTCCTTTCGTTTTAGCTCCTTTCAAGAGCCTCCCAAATTCCGTTTATGTAAACTGCACCCAGCGCGCGGTCATAAAGTCCGTAGCCCGGTCTGCCTGTTTCGCCCCAAATCATTCTGCCGTGGTCGGGGCGTATATATCCGTCAAAACCGCAGTCGTGATAAGCCTTTATGATTTCAAAAATATCAAGTGAGCCTGCGTCGGTTTTGTGCGCCGCTTCTTCAAAGCAATGCTCACCGGTAATTTTAACGTTTCGGATATGCGCAAAATGTATGCGGTCGCAAAACGTACGGATTATATCGGGAATATCGTTTTTCGCATCAACGCCGAGCGAGCCGCTGCAAAGCGTAAGTCCGTTGTATTTGCTGTCGTAAAGCTTTAAAAACCGCTCGATGTTCTTTTTGTTTGTAATAATCCTCGGCAGACCGAAAATGCTCCAGGGCGGGTCGTCGGGATGTATTGCCATTTTGACTTTGACCTCCTCGGCAACTTTAATTACACGATCCAAAAAATATTTTAAATTGTTCCACAAATCCTCCTCGGTGATTGAGCGGTATTTTTCCAAAAGCGAGCGCATATCGTCTTTTGTGTAGCTTGCGTCCCAGCCGGGAAGTGACAAATCGCCGCTTAAAGGATTCATTTTTTTAACCGTTTCGTCATCGTAAATCAATGCGTTTGAGCCATCGGGCAGCTTATGCGCCAAATCGGAGCGCGTCCAGTCGAAAACAGGCATAAAATTGTAGCAAACGCAGTCTATGCCTGCCTTTGCAAGGTTTTTCAGCGTTGTGCAGTAATTTTCAATGTATCTGTCCCTGTCGCCGCAGCCCATTTTGATGTCCTCGTGAACGGGAACGCTTTCGATAACGCTTAAAGTAAGGCCGGCGTCTTCAACTTCTTTTTTTAGCTGCATAATACGTTCCAGGCTCCATGCTTCGCCCACAGGAACGTCATATATTGCCGAAACAATTCCTGTAACGCCAGGAATCTGCCGGATTTTTTCAAGCGTCACAGGGTCGTTTTTGCCGTACCATCTGAATGTCATCTGCATTTTAATTTCCTCCTAACTTTATATATTCTCCGTTTTTTGACGCGCTTTCGTAGATTGCATAAACAAGCTTATGCGAATTCATTGCGTCAAAAATAGTTCCGTATGCTTCTTTTTCACTGTAAAATCTCTCTATAGCCGCATGATGTGCGTTGCCCCAGATATATTTTCCGATTTTAGC
>JALEIO010000146.1 GCA_022769845.1 Oscillospiraceae bacterium | reverse complement strand
GAAATGAGTGACTTTAAATACAACGATATATTGAATATGAAGTACCCAAATCCTGAAATAGAAAAAGATTTTCCGGATAAAATACTTCGTGAGGCTCAATTTGCACCGTTTGCCGCGCTAACGGGACATGATGAGGCTATTGCCGAAACTGCAAGACAAACGGATAGTAAAATCGAACTTGATGAATATGAAGCGGCAGAAATTAACGCAAAACTGCAGTATATTAATGAGCATATTGATGACGGACAGAAAATAACAATCACATATTTTGTGCCGGATAATAAAAAGTCAGGCGGTGCATATATCACGAAAAAAGGGAACTTAACTAAGATTCGTGAATATGAAAGAGATGTAATAATGGATGACGGAACAGAAATACCAATAGATGATATTCTCTCAATAGAGGGGAATCAATTTAACAACGCAGAGGGTGTATGAGGAGATGATAATGTGGAAATAACTCGTCTTGCAGAAATGATTAAAGAATGTAACAACATAGTTTTCTTTGGTGGTGCAGGAGTGTCAACTGAAAGCGGTGTTAAAGACTACCGAAGCAAAGACGGACTTTATAACGCTGTAAAAGACTACGGTGTATCACCGGAAGTAATACTGAGTCATAGTTTCTTTTTTCAGAATCCCGAAGTATTCTATGACTTCTACAGAAAATACTTCATTATTGAGGCTGAACCTAATAATGCTCATAAGGCACTGGTAAAGCTTGAAGAAATGGGCAAGCTCAAGACAGTTATTACACAGAATATAGACGGATTGCATCAAAGAGCAGGAAGCAAGAACGTTATAGAACTGCATGGTAACGCAAGCGAATTTAACTGCTATGCTTGCGGTAAGACAGAAGATGCAAGTAAAGTTATTGAAATAATAAAAAGCGGTGGAGTTCCAAAATGCAGACACTGCAAAGGTTTAATGAAACCAAAAGTTGTTTTATATGAGGAGCCTTTGTATGATGGAGTGACAGAAAATGCAGTTAAAAATATAGCAAATGCAGATATGCTGGTTGTGGGCGGCACATCGCTTGCAGTATATCCGGCAGCCTCTTTTGTCAGATATTTTAGGGGTAAGTATATTGTAATTATAAATAAAACAGAAACCGAATATGACAACAATGCTGATTTGGTAATTAGAGAAAGCATAGGAAAAGTTTTTGGAAAAGTAATGAAAGAATTATAATTCCAATGCAACTTTTCAACTGTAGAAAGTGTACATTAAAGCAAAAAGACTACATCGAAGACATATGTGAAAGAGCAATCAAAGCGTGATAAGAGTGAAAAAAATGAATGATAAAAGTGAATTTTTTGTATTGGTAAAATCTATCTTTTTTATCTTACTTTCTTATGTTTTTGCGAAATTGTATTGAATTTTTATAAATAATGTAGTAGAATATAATGCAAAGAAAATGTACGAAGTGAAACTTTGAATATATCCTATAATAAATTATGGAAATTATTGATATATAAGGAAATGAGCAAGGTTGAATTGCGTAAAAATGCTGACATTGCACCAAACACAATGACAAAGTTAAGACGTGATGAACCAGCGTCAATGTTGATACTTCTTAAAATAGCAGATTATCTTGATTGTGATATAAGCGATATGTGTGAGTTTATAAAGGAGGAAAAATAATATGAACTTTGAAAGAATACAAGAAAAAAAGCTTACATATGAGCAAAACAAACACAAAATAAGTCCTATTACGCTTTCTTCTTACGAAAAAGATTTTGAACTGACATTTACGCACAATTCAACCGCTATTGAAGGCAACACGCTTACACTTATGGAAACAAAGGTTGTTTTGGAAGACGGTGTTGCAATTGGCGGAAAGGAACTGCGCGAAATATACGAGGTTATTAACCATAAGAAAGCATATGGATATGTAAAAAAATGCATTGCCGAAAATAAGCCTTTAGACAAAAATATAGTAAAAGATTTGCACGCAATACTTACAGAAAACATAATTGTCGGTGGCATATACAGAAAAGAGGAAGTACGAATCAGCGGTGCAGGATTCACACCTCCTGCCGGGAATGAAATGTATTTGCAAATTAAGAATTTCTATGAAGATTTAAAAATCAGGGAAAATAAATTAAATCCCATAGAACTTGCGGCATGGACACACGCTGAATTTGTAAGAATACATCCCTTTATTGACGGCAACGGCAGAACAAGTAGGCTTTTGATGAATTACCAGCTTTTGATACACGGATATTTGCCGATTTCCGTTGCTAAAGAGAATAGACTTGATTATTATAATGCACTTGAAGCATTTGCGGTGAATGGTGATTTGACACCTTTTGCATACTTTGTTGCACAGCTTGAAGAACAACGATTAGACGAGTACCTTGCGGTGATTAAGGGATAAGGTAATTTTGGTTAAAATAAAATGATATATTTAGAATTATGAGATGAAATCTATGACACCTGAAACAAAAGTGAGAATAAAAATTATAGGAATCAGGCTATGTGGTTCAGGATTTTAATGAGTTTAATCCTGCAGCCTCGCTTGGTGTTGTTGCGCGTGAATATCCCACAAGCAGCGGACTACCTTATTTTCGTAAATAAAATTCCCTGCGGTGTAATTGAAGATAGGGAAACTCCATAAGGCAATGGACTTTCATATAATGATGTAAATGATGTAGAAATAGGATGTTAATCATTTGACAAGTTAATTAGTAATTTGATTTACAATTTTGATGTAGAGAAACACATTGTAAAAGTAAAAAAATTTATGAGTAATCAACAATGGAATGATAATAAACCAATGAAAATAAAAACGAAAATGAAAGGACAATTATTATGGTTAAATTCATTTGTTATCCCAAATGCACAACTTGTCAAAAGGCAAAAAGATGGCTTGATGACAACAAAATAGAATACAACCTTCGTGATGTAAAGTTAAATAATCCAAGTTTTGAGGAATTATCCAGATGGTACAAAATGAGCGGACTGCCGTTAAAGAAATTCTTTAACACATCGGGGATTTTGTATAAGTCAATGGAGCTTAAAACAAAGCTTCCGACCATGACAGAAGAAGAACAGTTAAAACTTCTTGCAACAGACGGAATGCTTGTAAAAAGACCGATAGTTGTTGGTGAGGATTTTGTTTTGGTTGGTTTTAGGGAAACTGAATGGCAAGATAAGTTAAAGTGAAAAAGTGCGAGGAGAAAGCGAAGCAGCTATTGGGGAAATTAAGTTTTGACAAATTCATCATAGTTTTTGGATTGATAACGGAGAGATGTTACTTAGGCCTCGTTCGGAAACAGAAATTTAATCTCTTTCTAATGAGCAGTTTGTATGGTTAATGCAGGGATTAATATCAGTCCGAAGCAACAAGGAAAAACATATATAAAAAGATAGACACAAATGAAGTGTAGTAACCAACTAAAGGTTACTACGTTCCATTATGTATTGTTCTATTGATGCTTTGGATATCTTACATACCTTACCGATTTTAAATGCCTTGATATCATTATTTCTTAACAGGCTATATGCGGTGCTGCGACCTATCATAAGAAGTTCGCACAGCTCATCAATGGTTACGAGTTCTACATAGCTTTCTTGCATAAAGCATCACCCCTAGTTTAGTATTACTTTGTGTTTTTGCAATTTTTTTGAAAAGCTCAAAAATCTGTGTAATAACGGCGTTTGACAGCATTTGTTTGAAACAGCCGTTTCGGTGAACCAAACCGTACTAATTTAAGGAGATTTTTAAGATGCGAAAAGACACTGTTCGTCCGAAGACGACAGTGTCTTTGTTTGTTTTTAAGCTGCCGCATTCATATTGATATTCTCAATAACTTTGCGGATTCCTACCCATACAGAAAGGTCTGTAAAGATTTCAACTACGCTGCCTTTATCTGTAAACGGAGCATCTTGCAGCACAGATAAATCCTTCATCACTCCGTTATGAACAATATATTCAACAATCTGATTGACAAAATATATCTGTCTGCTGTCCAAATTTGTATTGCTTAAAAATTCTGAAAATGCTTCTTTTGCAGCATTCATATCAAGACCAACAATTTCACGAACGAACTCACCAAGCGGTTTTTCGCCGTATTCGGCAGTATATTCTTCTTTCGTTCCGACCTCATTCCACAAAATCTTTTCAAGTTCTGCTATATCCTCTTGAACAAGCGGAATATTTCCTTTAAGCTTTGCAATTACGCTGTTATCCTGATGCTGTTTTACATAATATTCCGCTTTTGCTCTGTAATTTTTAAGGTCATCACTTTCAAGTTCAGATTCTTTCCACTCGGTTGAAAGAATATCATCACCGAAATTGGTGTCATATCTTAAAACATTTTGCGGAATATACTTTATCAAATTACGAAGTGATTCACGAATATATTCAAAATCATTTACTCCGCAATTATCTAAATAATCCGTATGCAAAATTTTATTGATCAATTCAGACTTTGCTGTTATTTCTGGAATGTTGGCAACGCTCGCAATTCCGCTTACTTTTTTAAACAAATCACTTCTGTGTCTACTGTATCCCTTACCTGCAAGATATGCAAGTTCAATTCCATACATAAGTGCATCAAAACGCACAGCACTTGCCTCGTCTTCATCCGGAATTATAAGGGGTGCAAGTTCCTCTTTGATAATAAGCGTGTCTTCATATGTAAGCGATACATAATTTTCTTCACTTGAATATAATTCAACATACTTTAAATGTTGCTTTACCGCAAAATTGTCTTTGTTGAGTTCTCGAACTTTTGTTACCATTTCGCCAACCAAACTCTTACGAAAAGCAATTAAATCCTCCGTCTGATAAGCAATATCTTGGAGTTTAAAGATAATTTGCGATTTCAGGTTAAATATTGCTCCCTGAAGTGCCATCTGATTTGCAGTAGGCTTTCCTTGATTCATTCTGAAAAACTCAAAGTTGCCACAAAAATCAAAAATGTAAAATTTATTTTTATCTTCTCCATCTAAAAGCCCGGGGCAAAGACGAGTGCCACGCCCTATCATCTGCCAGAACTTAGCTTTACTCATAACTTTCTTAAAGAAAACAAGATTCAAAACCTCCGGCACATCAATGCCTGTATCGAGCATATCAACAGAAATTGCAATCTGCGGCAGCTTTTTAGGGTCAGAAAATTCATCAATCAGACTCTGGGCATAATTAATTTTATTGTCAATCACCTTTGCAAAACCGTTCAAGTGTGGGTATTCAGAATTAAAAACCTCAAGTATTTTTTCAGCGTGAAGGTGATTTTTAGCAAATATGATTGTCTTCCCAAGTTTTTCGCCGTATTCAATTTTGATGCCGTCTGTCATGAGAATATTTAAAACCTGACGAATTGTATCGCGGTTGAATATCCACTCGTTAAGTGCAGAAGAACTTATTCTTTCGGGAATTTCTCCGTCTTCATCTTCAAATAAGTTTTCATATTCTTCTTTTTCCTCTTGGGTCAGTTCTTCATAGGTAATGCCCTGCTCAATGAATTTA
>JALEIO010000127.1 GCA_022769845.1 Oscillospiraceae bacterium | reverse complement strand
GCGCAGAGCGTTGCGGCTCTTGATTTTTCGTGCTTTGACAAATTTACATATTTTCACCGTTTCGTGCATATGACAACCTTTACGCTTGTTTGCGGCCTGCTTTTCAGAGTTTTCGGCGTGTCGGTTTTGACAATTCAGCTTGCAAGCGCTCTTATTTCGGGCGGCTGCATATTTATAATATATCTTATCGGCAAAAAAATAAGCGGCGAAAAATTGGGGCTTATATGCGCGCTTTTGTATGCCGCGTTTATCCCGTCAATCGCTTACTGTGCGGTGTTTACAAGCGAAAATTTCGCAATGCCGTTTCTTCTTTTGTCGCTTTATTTTGTGATTTCGGCATACAAAAATGCTAAAATAGGCGGCAGTGCGGCAAATATGCTTATAGCGGGAGTTTTTTGCGCGGTCGGCTGTCTTTTCAGAGGAGTTGCGCCGTTTTATCTTTCGGCGTACATCATAGGCGCGCTGACGGTTTTCGCAAAAAAGACAAAGCTTGTGTCGGTTATTTCGCTTGCGGCGGCGTTTTTTGTTGTTTTCAGCGGAATAAGCAGTCTGTATTACAAAAGCGGAATTACAAAATACCGTCTTACAAACGGCGGCGTACCGTTTACGGTTTATATGCTTGTAGGATTCAATTTTGAAACGGGCGGAATGTTTTCGGCAGAGGACCAGAACATTTATTTTGAAGCGAACAAAGACAAGGACAAGATGGCGGAAATTGTAAAAGAACGTCTTATAAAGCGAATTTCGGAAAACAAAGAAAAAATTATTCCGCTTATGTTTAAAAAGACAAATACAATTTTCGGCTACGGCGAGTTCAACTCGGTTTACTGGTCGTACGGCAACAACGGAATTGACGGCGCAAAGCCTTATTTATACACGCTTTACCGCACTGCGTCGGTGTATTACATAATGCTTATTATGCTGTGCCTGTACTATGCGGTTTTTTCAAAACACAAAGGCATTTTGTGCCTTTTGGCGCTTATGATTTTAGGCTTTGAGGGCGGGCTTATGCTTATGGAGGTGCAGTCGCGCTACACATATTCGGTTGCGTATGTATTTGTGATAATCGGCGCAATGGCGGTTTATTATTTTGGCTGTCACTCTAAAAACAGGAGATGAAACGATGAAGGATTATATTAAGCTTGCGCGGTTTAAGCACTGCATAAAAAATATTTTTATTCTGATGCCGCTGTTTTTCGGGCACAGACTTTTTGATTTATCTGCGGATATTTGCTGCTTTTTCGGATTTTTGGCATTTACGTTTTTGTCGAGCGTGATTTATATTATAAATGATATAAACGACGTTGAAAACGACCGCCGCCACCCCAAAAAGCGTATGCGACCCATTGCTTCAGGAAAAATAAGCGTTAAAAACGGTACAATTTACGCGTGCGTCCTTGGCGTTTTGGCGATTGTGTGCGCATTTTTCGCGTGCAGGCAAAATCCGTTTTCCGCACTTTTTTTGGTTGTATATTTTGCAATTAATTTTTTATACAGCTTCGGACTTAAAAATTATCCGATTGTTGACGTTGCAATTCTTGCGTCAGGGTTTTTGCTGCGTGTGCTTTTCGGCGCGGCGGTTGTGGATATCAAGGTATCAAGCTGGCTGTATTTAACGGTTTTATCGCTCTCGTTCTACCTCGGACTCGGAAAACGCCGAAACGAATTAAAACGGCAGTCCGACTCTGCACGAACGGTTTTAAAATTTTACAGCTACGAATTTTTAGACAAAATGATGTATATGTTTATGGCGATTGCGCTGGTGTTTTATTCGCTTTGGTGCGCCGACCCGCTCACCGTTTCAGCCACTTCGCACAGCGGTATTGTGTGGACGGTTCCCGTAATAATTCTTATTCTTATGCGATACAGCTATATTGTTGAGGGCGATTCGGACGGCGACCCTGCGGAAGTTGTCCTGCACGATGTGCCGCTAATTATTCTCGGAGCGTTTTACGCAGTTTTAATTACGCTTTTGCTTTATGTAAAATAATTCCACCAAATCGTCACAAGGAGAAAATTATGAACGTTTACGATTTTGACGAAACAATTTATGACGGCGACAGTACGCGCGATTTTTATTTTTATTGCTTGAAAAAATTTCCGTCTGTGATTAAATTTTTGCCGTATCAAGCATTTTATTTTGTACTGTTTGTTTTTGGATTTATCACAAAAACGCAGTTTAAAGAAAAATTTTACATATTTTTCACAGCGGTAAAAAATATCGACAATGCCGTTAATGATTTTTGGCAAATGCACAAAAGCGGCATAAAAAAATGGTATATTGAAAATCAAAAAGAGGATGACATTATTATTTCGGCATCGCCGACCTTTTTGCTTGCGCCTATTTGCAAAACTCTGGGCATAAAGCATCTTATTGCATCTAACGCAGACAGGCTGACCGGAAAATACAACGGAGAAAACTGCTACGGTGAAGAAAAGGTTAAACGACTCAAAAAATACAGCTCGGAATTTGAGATTGAAAATTTTTACTCCGACTCGCTTTCCGATTCGCCGCTTGCATATCTTGCAAAAAGTGCGTATATAGTGGACGGGGACACACTCATTGACTGGCACGAATACGAAAAGGCGCATAAAAAAAGCATTAAAAAAACCTTTTTATCACCTGAATTTATAGCTTTTTTGATTATCGGCTGCATAAATGTTTTGACGGGAGTGGGGTTTTCATCACTGTTTTCCCTATTTCTTCCCACAAACCTCGCATTCGTTTTAGGATACGCCGTATCACTTACAATTTCGTATTTTCTCAACACTTTTTTGGCGTTTAAAGAAAAATTGTCGTTTGCAAAATACATTAAATTCTGCATTTCGTATGTGCCGAATTTTTTGATACAAAACATTTTTGTGCTTATTTTATACAACAAGCTCGGCTTAAGCAAATATCTCACATTTTTGCTTGCAGCGGTTATCGGCGTACCGGTAACATTTTTGTTTTTAAAATTCTTCGCTTTTAAAAAGAAAAGCCGAAAACAAAGTTTCATATAAAATTCACAAATTTAACACAATTAATTGATAAAATACATTTGACTAATTAAAACGGAGGAATAAAGTGGAAAAAGGAATTAACAGATTTTTGCTCGACAAGTCGGATTTGCCGCTCGACGAGGGAAACGTATTTGCAAAATTGCAGGATTTTCAAGAATTTATGATGATGTATAACTGCGCTATAAAGGAGGTACGCACCAAATTTGAAGTGCTTAACGACGACCTTGCAACAGCGCACAACCGAAATCCCATAGAAATGATAAAATCGCGTATTAAAAAGCCGGAAAGTATATTTAAAAAGCTTATCCGCAAAAATTACGAAGTGACAATGTCGTCAATTCTTCAAAACATCAACGACGTTGCGGGCGTGAGGGTTATATGCTCATTTGTGGACGATATATACGAGGTTGCGAAAATGTTTATTTCGCAGGATGACGTTACGCTGATTTCGGTTAAGGATTACATAAAAACGCCCAAAGAAAACGGTTACCGAAGCTTTCATATTATCGTTTCAATACCCGTATTTTTTGCGAACAGAAAAGAGAATATCAAGGTTGAGGTTCAGTTCCGCACCATTGCAATGGATTTTTGGGCAAGCCTTGAGCATACAATGAAATACAAAAAAGATATTGATGACGCCGACACAATTATGCGCGAATTGAAAGAATGTGCTGATGTCATAGCGTCCACCGATATTCGTATGCAGGAAATTAACAAAAAACTTCACGAATCAAAAAAGGTTAACAAGTAATTCTTGTTAACCTTTTTTGTTAAATATGAAAATCGTGATTCCCGATTGATACGTAATACTGTCGGTTGTTTCGTATCCAGCTGTTTGTGCTGGTTCGGGGGTTGTAGAAAAACATACATTTGCCGACAGGACGCGCGCCCTCAAGAGCGGCAATCGCGGCGTTCACACTGCTTTGCGACGGTGTGTTGTAAATTGCGCCGTTTTTGGTAGGCTGATACTGCACGCCGTATTTGGTATCAAAAATAACCTTAACAACATTATTCGGATAGCTGTCGGTGATAACTCTGTTCAAAACACAGTTTCCCACAGCAACCTTACCTGTGTAGCTTTCACTTCCCGACTCTGCCTCGATAAGACGCGAAAGCCAGTAAATATCGTTATCGTCATAGGTTCGCGCATAATGCTTTGACGCCGCATTATAAAGCGCTTTTCTTGTCTGCGGTCCGAAAATTCCGTCCTGCGCAAGATTTGCGGCTTTCTGAAATTTTATTACCGCAGCTTTTGTTTCGGCACCGTAATAGCCTGTTATATCCGAATTAAAATAGCCTTGGTTTTTCAAAATTGTCTGCACGGTAGTCACCTCATACGAGCGGGTTCCTTCTTTTAAATTATTTGCAGAAACCGCCATTCCTTTTTGCGAAAATGTCAATGCAAAAACAAATGTCAAAAGAAAAATTATTTTTTTCATAGTAAAAATCCTTTCCTGATTAAATATTTTTTTCTCTTGGCGAAGATGAATTTTAATTAAAGAGCGATGCAAACTCTTATGCATTAATTTTACACAATATGCGCATAAATTTCAACCTTCGGCAGACTTTGTAAGCCTTTATGTCGTATAATACGGCGCATATACTGCATAATTTTTTAAAAATTCTCAAAATTCTTTCAAAATAGTGTGCGATACCAAAAAAATACAGCTTGAAATAGCGTGCGTTATGTAGTATAATATTTTTGAATTACATTCACTTTTCGGAGGACATTATGAAGAAGCTTTTGATTTCTTTTTTGCTTTTTATATGCGCGCTTCCGTGCGCCGCTTATGCGCGTATCGAGCCGAGCGCACTTACATTTAAGCCGTACGGCGG
>JALEIO010000111.1 GCA_022769845.1 Oscillospiraceae bacterium | reverse complement strand
CCGTTTGACAATGCTTCTGTATCAAAATTATCATTTACAGCAATAAAACGCACTTTCTTTTCGGGAAAGTATCGGTCTATGTAAAATCCCGTATCAATACTGTTTCTGCCGAGCCTTGATAAGTCCTTTACAATCACACAGTCAATTTTGCCCTTTTCAACATCATCAATCATTCGCTGAAATTCCGGACGCAGAAAATTTGTCCCTGTCGCTCCGTTATCTATATATACATCAACCAACCTCATATCACTGTTATGGGCAATATAATCGTCAAGTATCAATTTCTGATTTTCTATGGAATTGCCTTTGTTGTCGTTATCTTCAACAGATAATCTGACATATTCCGCTGTTCGTATATATTGAGCTATGTTCAAAATTTCTATTTGTCGGTCTGTTATATTTTTTCTGCTTTTTCTTGCCATATCAAACAACCTCCACATATTCTTTTAATGCAGATAACGCCTGTTCGTATTCATCCTTGAAATTGAATGTTATCTGTAAGTGCGTTTTGTCATATATATGTATGCACTCAATAAGCTGAACAACTACATTTCTGTCGATTTTATCAATGTTTTCAAAGGCTTTGAAACGCTCAACCCATTGCAGCTTTTTGGAAGTGTTGTTTTTACATTCGTCAAGCTCTGCTTCAAGCTGTTTAACAGCATTTTCAAGACGCTTTTTATCGTCTGAATAGGAAGCGTTTAAGGCTTTGTAATCACTTTTGTCAAGAATACCGCAAACATAATTCTCATATAGGCTTGATTTATATTCGGATGTTTTTTCAAGCTGTTTTTGCACCTCTTTAATTTGTGCCGATATTTTATTGCACATATCGCGAT
Source organism: Oscillospiraceae bacterium (assembly GCA_022769845.1). Classification (GTDB taxonomy): domain Bacteria; phylum Bacillota; class Clostridia; order UMGS1810; family UMGS1810; genus Qingrenia. The sequence continues at coordinate 1,868 of JALEIO010000111.1, read as the reverse complement.
TGATTGCCTGACTGTTTATTCCGCAGAGTAAATCCTCTAAGGATGCAGCATTTTTAATATGTGCTTTTATACTTTCGGTAACGCAGTTGATGAGGTCATTTTCTTTTACCATATTACCGCCCGTGCAACCGTTTTTCTTTCCGGTAGGACAATAATAGTAAAAATATTTCTCGCCGTTATATGTTACGGTTTTTCTCGTCATACGGTTTCCGCAGCAGCCGCATATTAAAATGCCCGAAAACAAATGCAATACGGATTTCTTGGGCGATATTCTCGTATCTATACGCATAATTCTTTGAACAAGGTCAAAATCCTGTCTGCTTATTATAGCTTCGTGAGCATTTTCCGTTACAAACACTTCATCGGCACTACGCTTTATATATTCCTTGACCTTGTAATTTGGCTTGCCATATTTGCCTTGTATAAGCTTACCCGTATATACCTCATCTTTAAGAATACGGATAACCGTTGTAGCAGACCATTTTGAATTTTCTTTATCGCAGTAGCCGTTACGGGGAAGCGGTATGTTATTGTCCTTTTTGTATTCTCTCGGTGAAAGAACAGCAAGCCGATTAAGTTCGGCGGCAATTCTGTCTGCGCTGTAACCGCCTATCCTCATTTTGAATATATCTTTTACCACTCTTGCGGCATATTCGTCAACGACAAGCTGATTTTTGTTATCGTCAGCTTTTTTATAGCCATAAACGGGAACAGCACCAACATAATCGCCGTTTTTTCTCTTGATATTCAATGCTGTGCGTACCTTTACCGATATATCCCTGCAATACTCGTCATTCATAACACCTTTAAAGGATACAGAAAGGTCGCCGGATACAGACTCTTTTGCCGTATCCACATTATCATTTATGGCAATAAAGCGAACGCCGAGCGAGGGAAATATTTTGCGTAAGTATGTAAAGGTTTCGTTATACTCTCTGCCGAGTCTTGATAAATCCTTTACTATAACGCAGTTTATTTTACCGTTTTTAATATCGTCTATCATTGCCTTAAACGCAGGACGGTCAAAAACGATGCCGCTGTAACCGTCGTCTACTCGTTCATTAACAATCCTAATATCGGGATTTCTCTTGACAAATTCATCGATATATTTTCTCTGATTTGCAATACTGTCGCTTTCGTTTGTTTTATCATTTGTGTATGATAAGCGTAAGTATTCCGTTGCATAATACAACATAGTTTGATACCTCCTTGAATTTTACGGGCTTGTCCGCAAAATCAAAGAGTTTTGAATTTATCTTATATTCAATTCTTTTTCCGTAATATATTGTATCACGGAGCTGCGAACACTGCAAAAAATTTATATAATGATGCTTTGCAAACAATCCTCAATAGAAAGACCGTTGTTGCTGTACCTCGCTTTAACAACAAAATCTCCGCACTTGAAGCAGTACGGATTTTTAATCTGCCTTATGTATTCCTTAATACGCTCCGATTTCGGTAGATTTTTGTCCACGGATATATCGTTTATATCCACAAGGCTTTCGGTGTTTTTAAATTCTTTAATATCTGTCATAGTGCGACCTCCTTTTTTAATGATACAGGCACACTAAACATAAAGGAATAGTATAGTGTGCTTGTATAGCTTTAATATTACAAATTAAAGCACTCTGAAAAATGCGTTAATTTCTGATATTAAATCTAAGCCGTACCCGCCCGTAAAGACGGGTACAACTCAAACTGTTCAATCCTTTAAATCAATTACAGACGGTGCTTTGCAAAAGCACTCCATAGGAATTTCACCTCTCCGTCATCCGACCGAGCTGCCCCCATTGCCTGCGACGCTTTTAACGCTCGGACTGTGGCTGGGCAGAAGTATCATTGTCCCGATATGTATTCATCGCCCGCAA
>JALEIO010000110.1 GCA_022769845.1 Oscillospiraceae bacterium | reverse complement strand
TTGACATGCCGTCAATTTTACGCTATATTATAGCTAAGGGCTGAAAGCCTAAATCCGGCTTTCAGCCCAGAAAATTCACTTAGATTATATTATCATTTTGGAGCTAAATTTGAGGTTTACACAAAATGAGGGATTGCCCCGATTACGTACTTCTCGCGTGCAATTTTCTATGTTATAAAAAATGCGGGTCATTATAATATGACCCGCAAAAATTTATTTTTATTTAATGTTTAAAAATATTTAAATTTTACCGTAACGGCTGTGCCCTTGCCGATAACGCTTTCAAGCTTAACCTCGGCTCCGAGGCAATCTGCGGCGTGTTTTACTATTGAAAGTCCCAAGCCCGTGCCGCCTATTTTTTTGGAATGGCTTTTGTCAACGCGGTAAAAGCGTTCAAAAACCCTTGTTTGATGCTCCTCGTCAATTCCGATGCCGGTGTCCGATACGGTAAAATACGTGCCGTCATCGGATTTTTCAACCGAAATTTTAACTTGTCCGTTATCCTTGTTATACTTAACGGCATTTTCGCAAATGTTGTTTACAATTTCATACACAAGCTGCTTTACACCGTTTATTTCCGTGCTTTTGCCGTCAAGCTCAAGCGATATGTTTTTTGCTTCGGCAGCGTTTTTCAGATTATGCATTACCTCTTTTGCGATTTCATACAAATCAACGCTTTCAAATTCAAGCTCGCTTTTTTCGTCCAGTGCGGAAAGACGGATAATATCATCAATCAGCGTAACAAGACGATTTGCCTCGCTGTGAATGTTTTTAATAAAACGCGGCATATCCTGGCTTTTAACCAAGCCGTTTTCTATAAGCTCCGCACTGCCCATAATGGATTGCAGCGGCGTTTTTAATTCGTGCGATACATTGGCTGTAAATTCTTTGCGGTTGCGTTCGGCAAAAACCTTATCGGTTACGTCAAATGCCAAAATTACCGTGCCAAGCTTTTTTTTGCCGCCTATTCGGCTTATGTTAAGCTGGTATTCGCCGCCCGCTCTTTGTATGTTCACTTCGCTGTGCCCTGAATTTTCGGCTTCTTTGAGTGCATTGTCAACATCAAAGCTGCGTTCGGTTAAAATAAAGCTCTTGCCAATACATTCTTTATTTGTTTTAAAAAGGTGCATTGCGGCATTGTTTGCGGTGATAATGTTTTCGTCCTCGTCAAGAATAATGAGGGCTTCATTCATATTTTCAATAACCGCGTCAAATTTTTTGCGGTTTTGCTTTATTTCTTCAAACTGACGCCTTATTCTCCTGTTTTGCTGTTCAATGTGCAGAAGGAGAGGGGATATTTCGTCGTAAATATCATTTTCGAGCGGATTTTCCAAATCAAGATTGTTAAGCGGTTCAACTATTTTTTTGGACATACGCTTTGCCAGAATTGCCGAAAGGATAATTGCGAGAACAAATATTACAATAATAGGCTGCATTATTCCCAAAAGGAGAGTTAAAACAGAATACTGTGTTGCGCAAATGCGCAAAATGTCACCGTTTTTTAGCTTTTTGGCGCAGTAGAACGTTTTTTCAAGCAGTGTTGCCGAAAATCGCTCGCTTTCGCCGTAGCCTGTATTTAATGCACTTTTGATTTCTGCCCTGTCTATGTGGTTATCCATTTTAGCCGCATCGGCATCTGTATCGAAAATTACGCTTCCGTCGCTTTTTATAAGCGTCAATCGATAATTATTTTGACTTATGCCGTTAAGATACTCTATTCCGCAGTTTTCAACTCCGTTTGCCGCAAAATCAAGTTGAGATTTAAGCTGAAGAATGGTTGAAGAATTAAAATAATTATACAAAATGCCTGTAATTATAATTATCGCCGCCAAAGAAACCGTTGCGGCAACAATAAGGCTTGAGCGAAATATTTTTTTTGTCATACGTTCACCTCCATACGGTATCCGACTCCGCGTACCGTTTGAATATATGAGCTGCAAGCGCCGATTTTTTGCCGAAGCGTTCGTATGTGCATATCAACGGTTCTTGTTTCGCCGCAGTAGTCCATACCCCATATTTGGTTAAACAGCTGCTCGCGTGTATATGCAACGCCGATATTTGACATAAACAGCTTAAGAAGCTCATATTCTTTCAGCGTAAGCGTTACTCTTTCACCGTTTGACATTACGGTGTGTTCGCGCAAATTTAAGGTAAGAAGTCCGTGAGCTAATATGTAATTATCTTTTTTCGGGGCGGTGCGGCGAAGAACAGCTTTTATGCGAGACACCATTTCAAGCATACCGAACGGCTTTGTAAGGTAATCGTCTGCGCCCATATCAAGGCTTTGGATTTTGTCATATTCCATACCCTTTGCGGTTGCCATTATAATCGGCAGGTCTTTTGTTTTTGCATTTGATTTGAGGCGCTTTAAAATTTCCACTCCGTCAATATCGGGAAGCATAATGTCAAGCACGGCAAGGTCGGGAATGTCAGCTTCAAGCGCTTCAAAAAATGTTTTTCCGTCAGGAAACCCCGACGCATCAAAGCCTGTTGATTTAAGCGTGTAAACCTCTATATCACGAATAGAGGAATCGTCCTCAACGCACCATATTTTAACGCACCATATTTTCATAGCTCGTCAACCCCTTTGTGAATACCCGTTATCGAAAATTCAACCCACTCTGCAATATTTGTCGCATGGTCGCCGATACGTTCAAAATATTTTGCAATCATAATAAGATCAATCGCATATTCGCCGTTGTCGGGACTTTTTGAAATAAGCTTAATAAGTGAAGTTTTAATTTTTTTAAAATAATCGTCCACTACATCATCGTGCAAAATTACGCTCCTTGCAATTTCAATATCCTGATTAACGTAGGCGTCAACGCTCTCGGTTACCATTTTTATTGCCGCTCTTGCCATTTCGGAAATATATGAGCATTCATCTGCTGCCTTAACACCCATAAATCCGATAATCTCTGCAATATCCGCCGCCTGATCGCCTATTCTCTCCATATCGGTTATCATTTTAAGAGCTGCGGAAATCTGCCTTAAATCGCGTGCTACGGGTTGCTGCTGAAGAAGCATCTTAAGGCACAGCGATTCAATGCTGCGTTCCTTGCGGTCAATTTCTTCGTCAAGCGGAAAAATATCCTTTGCCGCAAGCGCATCGCCCTCCGAAAGCGATTTTGCCGCCAGTGCGATAACCTGCTCGCACAGCGCGCCCATTTCTATAAGTTCCTTGTTAAGATTTGCAAGCTGCATATCAAATTTACTGCGCATTATCCGAACCTCCCGGTAATATAATCTTCTGTTCGCTTGTCCTTTGGATTTGCAAACATTTTTTCTGTTTCGCCGTATTCTACAAGCTCGCCAAGCAGAAAAAACGCTGTGTTATCGGATATTCGCACCGCCTGCTGCATATTGTGGGTTACTATGATGATAGTATAGCATTTTTTCAGCTCGTTTGCAAGTTCTTCAATTTTTGACGTTGAAATAGGGTCGAGCGCGCTTGTCGGCTCGTCCATAAGAAGAATTTTAGGCTCAACCGCAAGAGCACGCGCGATGCAAAGACGCTGCTGCTGACCGCCCGATAAGCCAAGCGCACTTTTTTTCAAACGGTCTTTTACTTCGTCCCAAATAGCCGCGCCCTTAAGAGATTTTTCAACAATATCGTCCAGCTTCGCCTTGTTTTTAATGCCGTGTGTTCTCGGGCCGTAGGCAATGTTGTCGTATATGCTCATTGGAAAAGGATTTGGCTTTTGAAATACCATTCCTATTTCCTTGCGAAGTTCGTTTACGTTAACATTATTGTCAAAAATATTCTGTCCGCCGTAATAAATTGTACCGTCAATTTTAACGCTCGGAATAAGGTCGTTCATTCTGTTGATGGTTTTTAAAAATGTGGATTTTCCGCATCCTGACGGACCTATCAGCGCCGTAATACTTTTTTCGGGTATTTCTATGCTGATATTTTTTAAAGCCTGTGACGCACCGTACCACAAATTAAGGTTTTTAACCGAAATTATACTGTTCATATGTTCCTCCTTTTTTCAAAATACTTTCCTGTAAGCGTAGCCGCAAGATTTATCAGCAGAGTAAGCAGCATTAAAATTGCCGCGATTGCAAATGCTACGCCGAATTCGCCCTGCTCCTTTGCGTAAACGTAAAGCGCTACCGTAAGAGTTGCGCCGGCGTTGTTAAGTCCTGCGATTATGCCGTTTAGCGTGTGTGCAAATCCTGCCGTAAACAGAAGCGCCGCGGATTCTCCGAGTATTCTTCCGACAGAGAGTATGCAGCCTGTGATTACACCGTCAATGCACCCCGGCAGTACAACCGTGCGCACAACGTGCCATTTTCCGGCGCCAAGACCGAACGCGCCCTCGCGCAAGCTTTGCGGAACGGTTTTAAGGCTTTCTTGAGTTGTTCGCATAATTGTCGGAAGATTCATAATTACAAGCGTTAAGCTGCCGGCTAAAAGCGAGGTTTTCATATTAAGAAACTGGCAGAAAAACAACATTCCCACAAGTCCGTATATTACAGACGGTATGCCCGAAAGCGTTTCGGCGGCATATTCTATTATTTCAACAATTTTTTTGTTCGGTGCGTATTCGGTAAGATAAACCGCCGCACCAACTCCGAGCGGAAGAACAATTACAATTGTTGCAATCACTATGTATAAGGTGTTTAATATGTCGGGAAGTATGCCTATTTTTTCGGTTAAATAGCTTGGCGCGGTGGTAAGCAGCTTCAGCGTGATGTTGGGTATTCCTTTGAAAAATACGAAAACAAGCAGAAACACCACCAGAGCGCACGTTAGGACAACTGATATGCCCATAAGCGTTTTAAGCATACCTATATATATTTTTCGTTTTTTTGAAATTTGATTGGAAAGCATTTTTATTTCTCCTTATCGCGCTTTAAAAGAAAGTTGAGAGCGGCGTTTATAAGCATTATAAACAAAAACAATACCAGTGCGATTGAAAAAAGCGCCTCTCTTTGAAGTCCTGCCGAATATGACATTTCGCTTGCAACCGCGGTTGTCAAAAAGCGTACGCTTTCGAAGATGGACGGCATATTCGGAGCATTTCCCGATACCATCATAACCGCCATTGCTTCGCCTATTGCACGTCCTACGCCAAGCACTACTGCCGCTGCTATTCCGCTTTTTGCGGCGGGAACCGATACTTTAAAATACGTTTCAATGTCGGTTGCGCCAAGTGCAAGCGACGCGTCCTCATATTCCTTCGGAACGGCTTCAAGTGCGGTGAGTGATACTTTTATTATGGATGGAAGTATCATTACTGCAAGTACGATTATTGCCGCAAGAAGGCTTGCTCCGTCGGGAATATTGAAAATTTTTCGTATTGCGGGAACAAGCACCAGCATACCTACCAAGCCGTACACAACCGACGGTATTCCTGCAAGCAGACTTACGGCAGATTCCACTGCCGATTTTAACTTTTTAGGTGCGAGCTTTGCAAGGTAAACGGCTGTAAAAAAGCCTATCGGAACACCTATAAGTATTGCTCCGCCGGTGCCGTAAACGCTTGTTAAAATAAACGGGAGTATGCCGTAGCTTGGATTTCTTGAGGTTGACGCCCATACCTTACCGAACAAAAAGTTTTTCAGCCCGATTTTTGAAATTGCCGGAAGTCCCGAAATTACAAGGTATACGGTTATAAGCAGTACGCAGCCGACGGTTATGAGACCGAGTATTAAAAAGATCGCGTGGATTATACCTTCGGCGTCAATTATTTTTTTGTTTTGCGTAAGTGGATTTTTTGTATTTTTCATAATTTTTTTGTCCTCTTAAATTTAAAAGGGCGGTGCATTTTTAGCACCGCCGCAAGTTTTATTTTGCAGATACTGCGCCTGCTTTGCTAATTATTTCGGAAGCTGCGCTTGAGGTTGCATAATCAAAGAATTTCTGCGCTGTTTCCGAAAGCGGAGTGCTTTCTTTTGTAACCAGCACGAACGGACGCTGAACAACATATGTGGCGTCTTTTACGGTTGCTTCACTCGGTGCAACGCCGCCTACCTTGAGTGCCTTAACATTATCTTTTACTGACGCAAGTGAAGCGTAGCCGATTGCATTCGGGTTTTGAGCTACCGTTGTGATAACGTCGCCTGTTGAGGTAAGCTCCTGACGGTATTGGCATTTGTCCTTTGTATCGGTGATTGATTCAAAGCCATCTCTTGTGCCGCTGCCTGCTTCTCTTCCGATAAGAACTATTTCGCCGCTATCGCCGCCAACCTCGCTCCAGTCTTTAATTTCGCCGGTGTATATTTTTTTGATATCTTCAACCGACAAATCTTCGACTTTGCTTTGCGGATTTACAATGATTGCAATGCCATCGTATGCAAGAATTGTTCCTTTAAGACCCGAAGCTTTTTCTTCATCTTTAAGCGCTCTGCTTGAAAGACCGATATCGCATCTTCCTTCGGATACTGCGGTAATTCCCGAACCCGAGCCCGTCGGATTATATGTAAATGTTACACCTGCGTTTTGCTCCTTGAACGACTCGCCGAGTGCACCGATAACCTTTTCCATAGATGTTGAACCATCTGTTGATACCGAACCTGCGTCAGCGGTTTTGCTTGCTTGATTTGTTTCGTCACCGCTTTTCTGACAGCCTGTTACAGCCGACACCGCGAGCAGTGCGCACGCAATAAGCGCGACTAATTTTTTCGTTTTCTTCATAATGTAAAACTCCTTTACAATTTAATTTTTTGCTTCTTTTTTTCTTTACATTTATAATTTTACCATTGGTTTGTCAAATCAAAAAGACAGGTTATGTAAAGTTTTTGTAAAATTTGACGGCAATAAATATGTTTTGTAGGGAGAAAAGTTTTTACATACAACAAAAAAAGACTGTTTCATAGTAAAACAGTCTTAAAGTTAATTATATTAAATTTTACTGTGCCGTATCATCGCCTACATAGGTTTCGCCGTCTGAAAACGCCGCGGCTGCCGGAGTATCTGAAATGTTTTCGTCCTCTTTTTTCGTACCGACAAGCTCAATTTGCGTTATTGCGGAGTAATTGCTTCTTGAAATCTTTTTTGTGCCTTGGCTTTCGCCGTTTATGTATACGGTTTTGAATGTATCAACAACACTGCCTGCACTGCCTGCTTGCTTAACCTTTCTTGTGCCTTCGGGAAGAGTATTATCCTCAACCTCTTTAACGGAAAACGGCGTTGTGCTGATTGTCTGTGTGGTAATTTCTACCTTCTTATGCTTTAAATTTATGCCGTAAACCGAGCAGATGAGTTTTCCGCCCGAAGCCGAACAGGAAAGCTTGATAGGATACCCCTGATTATTTGAAAATTTAAAATCAATGCTGCCGTATGATACGGTTGCATCGCGTCCTGCCGGAGCATATGAAACGGGCATTGAGTGATTTGTACGGTAATCGATGCTTAAATCTGCGTAAAGCACAGCATTGTAAAGCGTTGTGGACACCTGGCAAATACCGCCGCCTATGCCGTCCACAATTTCGCCGCCCTGATAAACCTTTGCGGTTTTAAAGCCTGTCTGCGCCGAACGCTGACCGACAACGCCGTTAAACGAAAACTGCTCGCCGGGCATAAGAACCATACCGTTGATTTTCTGCGCCGCAAGAGCTATGTTATGCGACCTGTCATAATTTCCTGCGTTATAAATGGTTGAAAAGCTGCCGAGCGTGTCGGTAAGCCTGTTGTCTATAAACCACTGCGTGGTTTTTTGAGGCTGCGTAATTTCAACCGGAATATAATAAACCTCACTGCTGTTTTTGTTTTCGTTCAAAATTTTCTGTGCCGCGTCTACATCAAAGTCCACGCCTGTGATATGCTCGGAAAAATAAACCTCGCCGTCTTTTTCGCCGAATTCAACGTCCTTCGGCTCTTTGTGATACTTTTCGTAAAGCGCCTTTGCGGTTGGTATTCTTGGCTCGATTTCGGTAATTTTAATCTCTGTTTTTTCAGTTAAAAGATTTTTTGAAATAATCTTTTCAACCTCTTTTTTTATTTTATCAATGTCAACACCGTTGCCTTTTTTGCCGTTTGAAATTGCAAGCTTATCATCTTTAAGCTCAATAACCGTATTGGTAACGGGATTTTCAACATCTGTTGTTTTCGTACTTAAAATATCGTAAAGCTTATCTTGGTCAAAGGTGATTTCTACGGGAATTTCCTTTTTAAAAATTGAATACCTAATTGCGTTTATACCTCGCAAAAATGCGTTTTTGCTTCTTCCCGTCTGATGCGCGTTTTCGCTTGTTTTATCAAGGTCGTAAATAAGGTCAAAATCCTTGCCGTTTACCTCGAAGTCGTTATTTTTGTAGCTAAAAATAACATTTGTATTTTCGGGCACATATTTTTCCGACAATAATTTTTTTACCTCGTCAACGTTTTTTCCGCCCGCGCAAATGTCGTTTATGTAAACCTTTTTATAAGTTGTGCTGATTTTTGAAAATACCGCTATAAGAGTAAAAGCAGCTGCAATAATTGCCAAAGACAATATGATGACAAGTATTTTGGTGTTTACTTTTCGCACTTTTTTTTCATTCATTACTGAAATTCACCTCATAATTTTCAAAAACAATTTTAGCTTATTAAAAATATATTCAATACAATATATTTGATTATGCAAAAATTTATCATAAATCCCGTCCGAAAATATCCGGGCGGGATTTATAATATTTTACAGAAAATTTCAGATTACTTTTCTGCCATTTTCTTATAAACCTCATATCTGTCTTTGAGGTCTTTTTCTGCTTTTTCAAAGAGCTGGTCAGCAATTTCGGGATGAGCTTTTTTAAGAAGGAGATATCTGTTTTCGCCGTTCATAAAGTCTGTAACGGTGCCTGTGGGCTCTTTCGAGTCTAAAATAAACGGATTTTCGCCTTTTTCTTTAAGCTCGGGGTTATATCTCCATAAATGCCAGTAGCCTGTTTCAACAGCTTTTTTCTCTTCGAGAATTGTGTTAGCCATACCAACCTTAATACCGTGGTTGATACAAGGTGCGTATGCAATGATAAGCGAAGGACCGGGATATGCTTCAGCTTCTTTTATTGCCTTGATTGCCTGGTTCATATTAGAGCCGATTGCAATCTGTGCAACGTATACATAGCCATAGGTTGTAGCAATCATACCAAGGTCTTTCTTTTTAACTTTTTTACCCGAAGCGGCAAATTTTGCAACTGCAGCTGTCGGTGTAGCTTTAGAGGACTGACCGCCTGTGTTGGAGTAAACCTCAGTATCAACAACCAAAATGTTGATATCTTCGCCCGAAGCAAGAACGTGGTCCAAACCGCCGTAACCGATATCGTAAGCCCAGCCGTCGCCGCCGAACGCCCACTGCGAACGTTTAACGAGATAGTCTGTTCTGTCAGAAATTTCTTTAAGCTCGGGCATTGTCAAATCAGCCGATTTGATAAGCTCTTTGATGTCTGCTGCCGCAGCTTTTGATTTTTCAGCGTCATTCATACCTTCAATCCAAGCTTTGAAAGCGTCTGCAAGAGGTGCGTCAACGCCTTTTTCCATAGTAGCTTCCATTCGTGCTTTAAGGGTATTTCTTATTTTCTTAACAGCCAAAATCATACCCATACCGAACTCTGCATTGTCTTCAAAGAGCGAGTTTGCCCAAGCAGGACCCTGACCCTTGTCGTTTTTGCAGTACGGCATACTCGGTGCGCTGCCGCCCCAGATTGAAGTACAGCCTGTAGCGTTGGCAATCATCATTCTGTCACCGAAAAGCTGTGTAATAAGCTTAATGTAAGGTGTTTCACCGCAGCCTGCGCAGGCACCCGAAAATTCGAGGTAAGGCATAGCAAACTGTGAACCCTTAACCGAACCTTTATCCATAAGATTATCTTTAACCTTAACTGTCATAGCGTAATCCCAGTTGTCAGCTTCTTTTTCAACCATAGGATCAACCGGTTTCATAACGAGAGCTTTTCCTTTAGCAGGACATACCTGTGCGCAGACACCGCAGCCCAAGCAGTCTCTCGGGCTAACCTGAACGCGGAATTTGAGCCCTTTAAGTTGAGGACCTATAGCGTCTTTTGTTTCAAAGCCTTTAGGAGCGTTTGCAGCTTCAGCTTCGTCCAAAAGAATAGGTCTTATAGCCGCGTGCGGACATACGAGTGAGCACTGGTTACACTGAATACATTTTGTAATATCCCAATCGGGAACATTAACTGCAACAGTACGTTTTTCAAATCTTGAAGTACCCTGCTCAAAAGTACCGTCCTCGTAGCCTACAAATGTGCTTACGGGGAGCTTGTTACCCTTTTGTGCATTAACGGGTTCGCAAATCTTTTTAACGAACTCGGGAGCGTTCGAGGTATGAGCCTCGTCTTCTTTAGCGTCTTTCCAGGAAGCGGGAACTTTAACCTCGTGAAGTGCAGCAACTGCACCGTCAACGGCGTCGCAGTTCATTCTTACGATTTCGTCACCCTTTTTGCCGTAGGTTTTCTTAATTGCTTCTTTAATAAGAACAACAGCCTGGTCAAACGGAATAACGTTTGCAAGTTTGAAGAATGCGCCCTGTGTTACCATATTGATTCTTGTGGGTCCGAGACCTACTTTTACGGCAACGTCAACAGCGTTGATTGTATAGAATTTAATATCGTGGTCTGCAATATATTTTTTAACGTGAGCGGGAAGCTTTTCTTCGAGCTCGTCATCGCTCCAAACGCAGTTGAGAAGGAATGTTCCGCCCTGCTTCAAGCCTTCAAGAACATCATACTGATAGATGTAGGCAGGCTTATGGCAAGCAATATAGTCAGCCTCATCAAGGAGGTATGTTGACTTAATCGGTTTTTTACCGAAACGAAGATGCGACATTGTTACGCCGCCGCTCTTTTTGGAGTCATAATCAAAATATGCCTGTGCATAAAGGTCGGTGTTGTCGCCGATGATTTTGATTGCATCTTTGTTTGCACCAACGGTACCGTCAGAACCGAAGCCCCAGAATTTGCAGCGTGTTGTGCCTTCGGGAGCTGCGTTGATTCTTTTGCCGAGCTTAAGCGAAAGATGAGTAACATCATCGTCAATGCCGATTGTAAAGCTGTTAATAGGCTCTTTTGCGTCGAGGTTGTCATACACTGCAACAATCTGTGTCGGAGTGGTATCCTTTGAGCCCAAGCCGTAACGTCCGCCGACAATCATCGGAGCGTTTTTCTTGCCAAAGTAAAGGTTGCAAACGTCGAGATAAAGCGGCTCGCCGAGTGAACCGGGTTCTTTTGTTCTGTCCAAAACAGCAATTTTTTCAACAGTTTCGGGCATTACATCAAAGAAATATTTAGCCGAGAAAGGTCTGTATAAGTGAACTTTAAGAACGCCGACCTTCTGACCCATGGCATTTAAGTAGTCAACCGTTTCTTCAATAGCTTCGCAAACAGAACCCATAGCAACGATAACTTTTGTTGCGTCGGGAGCTCCGTAGTAATTGAAGGGTTTGTATTCTCTGCCTGTGATTTTTGAAATTTCACCCATATAATCATTAACGATATCGGGAATTTTTTCGTAGTATTTATTTGCAACCTCTCTGCCCTGGAAGTAAATATCCGAGTTCTGTGCGCTGCCGCGAAGAACAGGGTGTTCAGGGTTTAAAGCTCTGTCTTTAAACGCTTTAACCGCGTCCATATCAACAAGCTTTTTGAGGTCTTCATAATCCATAACCTCAATTTTCTGAATTTCGTGCGATGTTCTGAAACCGTCGAAGAAATGGAGGAACGGAACTCTGCCTTTGATTGCTGCAAGGTGAGCGATACCTGCCAAATCCATAGTTTCCTGAACGCTGCCCGAAGCGAGCATTGCATAACCTGTCTGACGACAAGCCATAACGTCCTGATGGTCGCCGAAAATGTTAAGTGCGTGAGCAGCGAGCGCTCTTGCGCTTACGTGAATAACTGAAGGAAGTAATTCACCTGCCATTTTATACATATTCGGAATCATCAAAAGAAGACCCTGCGAAGCTGTAAAGGTGGTTGTGAGTGCACCGCCCTGCAGCGAACCGTGAACCGCGCCTGCCGCGCCTGCCTCGGACTGCATTTCGCAAACGTCAACGGTTTGTCCGAAAATGTTTTTCTGACCTTTTGAGCTCCATTCGTCTACATATTCAGCCATTGTTGACGAAGGAGTGATAGGATAGATGGAAGCAACTTCTGTGAACGCATAGGCGCAATGCGCAGCGGCACAGTTTCCATCCATCGTTTTGAATTTCTTTGCCATTTTTTAAGCCTCCTTAAAATATTGCCATACCGATTCTTAATAAAACCGATACTGTTATACAATTAACAACCACTATATTATAACACGTTTTTTTCGATTTTTCAAATGGAATTTTTAAAATATACATACAAAACGGCAAAAAAAATAAATTTTGTTGAATTTTGATATATTTTGACGTTTATATTTGGTGGAAATTATGAATTATACACACCAAATATATTATTTTTTAATAAACCTTGATAACAAAGTGTCAAATATGATAATATAATAATGTAAAATTTAGTTAAGGAATGAGAATTATGGCGCTTGACTCAAGCGTGCTATGCGCGCTGAAAAAAGAATTTATACAAAAATTAAACGGCGCAAGGGTGGAAAAGGTTTATCAGCCCGAACGCGATGAAATAGTTATATCGATAAGAAATTTTAAGGATACTTACAAGCTTCTTCTGTGTGCGCACTCATCTTTTGCAAGGGTGGGGCTTATAAATGCAACAAAGGATAATCCCGATACGCCGCCTCTTTTTTGTATGCTGTTAAGAAAGCATCTTTGCGGTGGTAAAATTGTCGGAATAAGGCAGGTTGAATTTGAGAGAATTATTGAATTTGACATTGAAAGCTACAGCGAACTTGGCGATTTGACGGTAAAAACGCTGATTTGTGAGATTATGGGCAAACATTCAAACATAATTCTTACCGATGCCAACAAAAAAATTATAGACAGCATTTTTCACGTTGACATAACAATGAGCCGAGTGCGGCAGATTATGCCCGGTCTTATTTACGAAAGGGCACCTTCTCAAGGCAAAAAAAATCCGCTTAATGTCGGATACGGCGAATTTTTGGAGGCAATACGCGCAGTTTGCGGGACGTACGATAAAAAAATTATGTCGGCTTTTATGGGGATAAGTCCGCTCACCGCGCGAGAAATTGCATACAATGCGCTTAACGAAAACGCTGATATAAGCGAAGAAAACGACAAAAAAGCGGCAGATGAATTTTTTAAAACCTTTGCAAAAATTGAAAAGGGAAAGTTCACCCCCGTTGTTTTAACAAATTCCGAAAGCGGCAAAATGCTGGAGTTTTCAGCGCTTGATATAAACCAGTACGGAAAAATGGCAAAAAAGGAATATTTTGAGTCGATAAGCGCGGCTATTGAATATTTTTATGAAAAAAAAGCCGCAAAGGAAAGCGTAAAGCAGAAAACCGCAGATATTGCGAAGGTTGTGACAAATAATCTGGCACGGTGCAGAAAAAAACTGCAAATTGAGTGCGAAACGCTTGAAAAGTGCAAAAAAAGAGAGCTGAACAAAATTAAGGGTGACCTTATAACTGCAAATATTTACCGCATCAAAAAGGGAGATAAAAAAGCGGCTTTGGAGAATTTTTACGATGACGGCAAAATACTGGAGATTGCCTTGGACGAAACGCTCACGCCTTCGCAGAACGCGCAGAAATATTATAAAAAATACAACAAGGAAAAGACTGCCGAGGCGGAAACGCTTGTTCAGAAAAAACTAAACGAGCAGGAAATTGACTACCTTGAAACTGTTTTGCTAAATATGGAAAATGTTGAAACCAAAGAGGAAATCGCGCAGATTAAAGAGGAACTTGTGGAACAGGGATATCTTAAAAAGCGCAATATAAAAGGAAAAAAGAAGGCTTTAGCCATAAAGCCTATGGAATTTGTGAGCAGTGACGGATATGAAATTTTGGTTGGAAAAAATAACAAGCAGAACGATTATGTAACGCTGAAATTGGCGCGTTCTACCGATATTTGGCTGCATACCAAAACCATTCACGGTTCGCACGCTATTATAAAAACGTGCGGTGAAACAAACGTTCCCGACCGCACAATTTCAGAGGCTGCGCTTATTGCCGCATATTACAGCAAGGGCCGCAACAGCGCAAATGTAAGTGTGGATTACACCGCTGTAAAAAATGTAAAAAAACCGTCGGGAGCAAAACCCGGTATGGTGATTTACGTCAACAACAAAACCGCCGTTGTCACTCCCGACGAAAAGGTGGTTGAAAAGCTTAAAAAGATATAGAGATATTATGAAAACGAGAATTTAAAAAATTTTATTATCTCAAAATTACGACAAATTTTTTATCGCTTGGTATGTGGAATAACTGCATACCAAGCGTTTTTATTTGTTCATCCACCAAATTGAAATGTTTAAAACGGTTGCAAATAAAATCCACAAAACGAGCGGAAGATAGAGATAGCCTGCCGCTTTATTTATGCTGTAAAACTTAAAAAATACCGAAACTGCGGTAAAAAGTGCAATTATTATAATAAGCAGTGACAGCCAAAGGTTATTGAGATTAAAAAATACCAGCGGCCACAAAAACAGCATTACAAGGTTGAAAATATATGCCTTGAACGCCTCGGTGACGCCTGAATTTTCAATGCCGCCTTTTACAACAAGAAACGAGGCAATGCCTATTAAAATATACAAAATTGTCCACACTATTCCGAAAACGTATGACGGCGGTGCAAAGGAAGGTTTGATAAGAGAATTGTAAAAATCTTGTGTGTTTCGTGTTAAAAGCGAGCTTAAGCCGCCTGTTCCCAAGCTTATTGCAAGACAAATCAGCAGTTTTTTAAAATTTTTAGCATTAATAGTTTTTATCATAATTTTTTCGCAGCCTTTCCGCCGTGTTTTTCGGCATTGTTTTTTATTATGATTATATTCAAATAAAAAAGATATATTCCCAAAATTATAATGCAGACAAGCGAGGCAAAATTAAGAGAAGATGCATATTTTTCAAATGATGACGAAAATGTTTTAAACGGAACGGGGATTATTTTTATTGCCAAAACCGCATAAACAAACGCAATGAAGGCGTGTATAAGCTTTGAAAAAAGGTATTTTTTAAACGACAGCTTGTATTTTGACAAAATTCCGAAGGTTTGCATATGCACGCAGACGCCGCCCCACGATGA
>JALEIO010000086.1 GCA_022769845.1 Oscillospiraceae bacterium | reverse complement strand
TAAATAACGATAATAATTAAGGTGATTTTCAGTGAAAAGCAAAAAAACATTATTTTTAACATTTGTGGGTGCAGTTCTGGCGGCTTTTGCCGTCAGCTGCCTTTTTTTGCCCAATAAGGTTGTAAACGGCGGTGTATCGGGTCTTTCAACCTTACTTTATTATGCTTTTGGTTTTCCGCCCGGCCTTTCAAATGCGGCTTTAAATATTTTATTGCTGCTGATAGGTTTCAGAGTGCTCGGATGGCGGTTTGTAGTAAAAACCTTGTACGGCGCAGGTGTGTTTTCAATATTCATTCAGCTGTTTTCATATTTGCCGCCCGTTACCGAAAATCTTTTTCTTGCAAGCATTTTCGGCGGTGTTTTATACGGCTTTGGAATAGGTCTTGCGCTTGCGTCAGGCTCTACAACCGGCGGAACGGATATTGCGGGAAGGCTTATTCAGCACAAATTTCCGCATTTGCCTATCGGCAAGCTTTTGCTTGTCTGCGACGGCTGCATAATCATTATATCGCTGTGCGTGTTCAGACAAATAGATTTATGTCTTTACGGGGTAATTACGGTTTTTGTATCGACCTTTTCGATTGATTATTTTATACGAAAGCTTAATATTTCAAAGCTTGCGTTTGTAATAACCGAAAAAGGGGATGAAATATCCAAAAAGCTTATTTCAACCTCGCCGAGAGGCGTAACCGCAGTTGATGTTGTGGGGGCTTATACCGGCGATAACAAAAAGATGCTTGTGTGCGCGCTTAAGGAAAACGAAATTACTGCTTTTCAAAATAAAATTACAAAAATTGACCCTGATGCATTTATAATTTTTTCGGAATCTCAACAAATTGTGGGAAACGGATTTTTTGTATACAGATAAAATTAAAACCTATTCAATTTAGACGTTAAAACCCGGCAATAAAAAGCCGGGTTTTATATTATACTAAAATACTGATAAAAAGAATAAATATCAATTTTGTCCATATTTTTATCAATAATTTGCATTGAGTTTTTTTTTATTTCACATTATAATTGCATTATAAAAGGAGTGATTATTAATGCGCGAAAAAATACTTTTTAACGAAAATTGGCTCTTTCACGAGGGGGATATAAAGATTGAATGTCCGGCTTTTAAGGGTCCTGTATATATGCAGTCAAAAACCGAGCACAAAATATGGGGACCTGCGTCACGAAACTACAATGCAGTATTTGACGATTTCGACACGTCAAATCAGATTTGTACCGAGCGGTGGGAAAAAGTCACCCTGCCGCACGACTATGTGATTTTTCAAAAGCCTAAAGAAAAAAACAACAATGCGCTGGGATTTTTTGAATATAACAACGCTTGGTACAGAAAAAAATTTATGCTTTCAAACGAGGATAAAAACAAGCGTATAACTCTGCTGTTTGAAGGAATTGCAACTCATGCAACGGTTTATGTCAACGGCTGTGTTGTAAAGCGCAATTTCTGCGGTTATAATTCGTTTGAAGCAAACATAAGCGATTTTGTGAAATTTGATGAAGAAAATACCGTTGCGGTGTATGTTGAAACAGGTGACCACGAGGGCTGGTGGTATGAGGGAGGCGGAATTTACCGAAACGTTTACCTTATAAAAACCGATTTGGTTGCCGTTGACCTTTGGGGTGTTTATGCAATGCCGAAAAAAATTAACGGAAGCTGGAAAGTTAATGTTGAAACCGCGATTATAAACGACACATACGAAGATATTGAGGCAAAAGCGGTTACGGAATTTTTTGACAATGAAAACAATAAAATTGCCGAGTGCGAGGGAAAAGTAAAAATACCTCTCCGCGATAAAAAAACGGCACAGTACAGTGTCTGCATAAAAAATCCGAAGCTTTGGGATATTGATACCCCGAATTTATATTCTGTTGTAACAAAAATTTATAAAAATGGTGTTTTATGTGATGAATATATCACACGAACCGGTTTTCGTACATTTGATATCGACCCCGACAAAGGACTTTTTCTGAACGGCAAGCACGTCAAAATTAAAGGCGTGTGCGCACATCAGGATTTTGGAATTACCGGCAAGGCGGTTCCCGATAACATTCACCGCTACAAGGTTGAAATGATAAAAGAAATGGGTGCAAACGGGTATAGAACAAGCCATTATCCTCATTCCGAAGAAACCATGGACGCGCTTGATGAATTAGGCTTTATTGTTATGGATGAAACGAGATGGTTCTCGTCGTCTGAAGAAGCAAAACAGCAGCTTGAAATGCTTGTAAAGCGCGACAGAAACCGTCCGTCAGTGCTTTTCTGGTCGGTGGGAAACGAAGAACCGCACCATACCACCGAAGAAGGCAGAAGAATTTGCAAAAGTCTTATATCACTTGTAAAAAAGCTCGACAACACGCGCTTTGTTATGAGCGCGGTGTCAAACAGTCCCGACATTGCAACGGTATATGATGAACTTGACGCAATCGGCATAAATTATAATCTTGACAAATATGATTACATACATAAAAAATATCCTGACAAAGGAATTTTTTCATCCGAATGCTGTGCAACGGGAACTACACGCGGCTGGTACAATGCAGACTGCTTTGAAAAAGGATATTTGTCGGCATATGACAAAGATACGAATAATTGGTTTTTAGGAAGAGAAAATACCTGGAAATTTATTTGCGAACGCGAGTGGGTTTTGGGGTCATATCAGTGGATTGCCTTTGAACATCGCGGCGAAGCGGTTTGGCCGAGGGTGTGCTCTCAATCGGGGGCAATAGATTTGTTTCTGCAAAAAAAAGACGCGTTTTATCAAAATCAGACGCACTGGATTGAGGATAAACCTATTATTCATCTTCTTCCGCACTGGAATTTTGAGGGAAGAGAAGGCGAAAAAATCCCTGTTTGGGCATATACAAACTGCATGGAAGCGGAGCTTTTTGTAAACGGCAAAAGCGCGGGCAGAAGGAAAATTGAAAAATACGGTCACGGCGAATGGTTGGTTGAGTATGAAAAGGGCAAAATTGAAGTTTTTGGCATAAACGGCGGAAAAACCGTATGTACTGACAAGAAAGTTACAAGCGGCAGTGCAGATGCGCTGAAATTAAAGCTGGACAATAAAATTTCCGATGCAAACGGTACGGATATCGCAGTTATAACCTGTTATTGTATTGACGAAAACGGCATTGAAGTGCCGGATGCATCACCGTATGTAAGCTTTTTTACAAACGGACTTGGCGCAATTGCGGGCACCGGCTCAAGCGTTTCAGACCATAATCCTGTTAATCTTTCAGACAGAAAAATGTATGCCGGAAAAATTACCGTCGCAGTTCGCGTGGGAAAGGAAAAAGGTGTGCTTAAAGTGTATGCTTCGGCAGAAAATTTAAAAAGCGCAAGTTTAGAAATCATACTTGAATAAAATTTTTAATAGGGCGCAATATTTTGCGTCCTTATTTTTGTAGGTAAATCAATAGTGATAAAAAAATGCACTATTGTGCAAATACTTTTTTCGGTTTATGTTATACCATAAATACAAGGTGATAAAAATGCGTGCAATTATAAACGGAAAAATTGTTCTCGAAAACAGTGTTCTTGAAAACGGATGTATAATTTTTGATGATAAAATACAACAAATAGGAACAGATTTAAAAGTTGACGGATGCGATGTTATCGACGCGAAAAACAACTTTGTAATGCCGGGGTTTATCGACATACACATTCACGGCTACAAAGGTTTTGACGTGTCGGACGCGGACGAAAACGGTATAATTGAAATTTCAAAACAAATTGCAAAAAACGGTGTAACGTCATGGTGTCCCACCACTATGACGGTTGAAAAAAGCGTAATACAAAAATCGCTCGATATTATAAAAAGGCTTATAAATTCAGATAAAACGGGTGCGAAAATTCTTGGCGCAAATGTTGAAGGACCGTTTATAAATCCTATAAAAAAAGGTGCGCAGTCAGAAAAGTATATTTTAAAACCCGATAAAAATTTCATTTTAAAAAACAATGACGCGATAAAACTTGTTACGCTTGCGCCCGAAATGGACGAAAATTTTGAATTTATAAAAGAAGTGTCGCAAAAAACAGGCATTACTGTGTCAATAGGGCATACCACTGCCGATTACAAAACCGCAAGCGCGGCAATAAAGTGCGGCGCGCGGCACATAACGCATCTTTTTAACGCTATGCCGCCTCTTAATCACCGCGAAACAGGCGTTGTCGGTGCGGCACTGGAAAACGATTCTGTAACGTGCGAGATAATTGCCGATACCTTCCATATAAGTCCGTCGCTTTTTATCCCTCTACACAGGATAAAAGGAGATAATCTTATTCTTATTACCGACTGTATGCGCGCGGGCGGAATGGAAGACGGAGAGTACACATTGGGAGGTCAGAGTGTAACGGTCAAGGGCATTGAGTGCCGACTTTCGGACGGCACAATTGCCGGAAGTATTCTTACACTTAACAAAGCGGTTAAGAATTTTTATAAAATTACAAAACTCCCTATATACGAGGTTGTAAAAAAAGCCAGTCTGTCTCCTGCAAAAGCTGTCGGCGAGGATAAGTTGCGCGGCTCACTCGCAGTCGGAAAAGCTGCCGATATTGTTGTTGCAGACGAAAAGATAGACATAAAACGTACCATTATAAGCGGAAATGATATTTATGAAAAAACACAAGGAATTTAATGTCCCTTGTGTTTTTCATTTACATAAAAATTCTGCACAAATTTGCAAAAATCATACACACCAAAATTCCCGTTGCGGTTGGAATTAAAAATGCCAAAACAGTCCATTTTATGCTTTGAGTTTCTTTTTTTACAGTAATAATTGTTGTTGAGCATGGCCAGTGAAAAAGTGAAAAAAGCATTGTGCACATCGCGGTTACGCTGTTCCATCCGTTTGATACAAACAGCTCCTTCATTGCCGTTATGCTGCTTGCCTCGGTGAGCGTTCCTGATGCGGTATATGCCATAATTACAATCGGCAGCACTATTTCGTTTGCAGGAAAACCCAGTATAAACGCAATCAAAATTACACCATCAAGTCCCATAAGACGAGCAAACGGGTCGAGAAAATCCGAAAGAATTTTAAGTATGCTGTTTCCGTCAATAAATGTGTTTGCCGCAAGATAAATTACAAGTCCTGCGGGTGCAGCAACCGCCGCCGCTCTGCCGAGTACAAAAAGAGTTCTGTCAAATATCGAACGAACAATAACTTTTCCTATCTGCGGTTTTCTGTACGGCGGAAGCTCCAGGGTAAATGATGATGTAACGCCTTTTAACACCGTTTTTGACAATACAAAGGTGGACAAAAATGTAAAGGTAATTCCAAGAAGTATAATAAAAGTTAAAAACAGTGCGGATTTAGCAGTAGAAAGCATACTTGCCTGCGTGCCGATAAAAAACATTGTTATTATCGAAATAAGAGTCGGAAAACGCCCGTTGCAGGGAACAAAGTTGTTTGTAAGTATCGCAAGCAGACGTTCGCGCGGCGAATCTATAATTCTGCACCCTACAACACCCGCCGCATTGCAGCCGAATCCCATACACATTGTGAGTGCCTGTTTTCCGCAGGCACAGCATTTTTTAAACGGTTTGTCAAGGTTATAAGCAATCCTGGGCAAATATCCCGAATCCTCCAAAAGAGTGAACAAAGGAAAAAATATTGCCATAGGCGGAAGCATAACCGACACAATCCATGCAAGCGTTCTGTATATGCCGAGCACAAGCATATTTTTAATGCTTTCAGGCATTTTAATAAAAGTGAAAAAACTCATCATTTTATCCTGCAATGAAAAAAGTAAGTCTGACAGCAGCATGGAAGGGTAGTTTGCGCCTGAAATGGTAATGTAAAACACCAGTGCAAGAAGTATGAGCATAACCGGGTATCCTGTAAGCTTGCTTGTCAAAAGTTTATCCAGCCGACGGTCAAAAAGGTCGTATTTTTCATTTTCATATGTAACAGCGTCTTTGCATATTTCTTCTGCTTTAAAAAGCAGTGTTGACACAATCATATCTTTCAAAATATCCGGCGTAATGCCGTTTTCGGTTAAGTATTCTTCGGCGTCTTTCACTGCCGAAGCAATTTTTTTGTTTTTAAAAATGTTTTTTTTGGTATATTTTGAAAATTCCTTTATCAGCAAATCATCTTTGTCAAGAAGCCGCAGCGACAGCCATCGGCAGTTAATTTTTTCGTCGTAATATTTTTTTAGTATCGGTTCAATCATATTTATTGCATTTTCTATTTTCTCGTCATATTCTATTTTAAATTCGTAGTTTATATTTGTAAAGTTTTCTATTTCTTCAACAAGCTTTGACAGAGTTTTTTTCTTGCGCGCCGATACACCTACTACAGGTACGCCGAGTTTTTCGGACAAAAGCTTTAAATTTACCGAAATGTTTTTTCGTTTTGCCTCATCCATAAGATTTACACACACAATCACATTTTTTGATATTTCCATTGTTTGCAGCACCAAATTAAGATTTCGCTCAAGGCAGGTGGCGTCGCACACTACCACAACAGCATCGACATTTTCAAAGCATATGAAATTTCTCGCAACCTCTTCCTCGGCTGAATGTGCCATAAGAGAATATGTGCCGGGAATATCAACAAGCACATATGTTCCGTTTTTTGTTTCAAGATAGCCTTGAGCGCTGGCAACCGTTTTTCCGGGCCAGTTTCCTGTGTGCTGATTCATTCCGGTAAGTGCATTAAAAACGGTGCTTTTTCCAACGTTTGGGTTACCTGCAAGCGCAATAACCTTGTCAGACGGAGTTTTCTTTTTTATGTTTGCAGCGTTATCGGACGCGTTATGCCCGGTGGAAGAATTTGTAAGTCCCATTTTTATTCTTCACCGCCTTTTATTAAAATATCCTTGCAGTCCTCCGAACGGATTGCAATAACTGCGCCGCGTATCAAAAATGCCTTTGGGTCACCCGACGGACTTTTTCCGATACATTCGATATCTGTTTCGCCTATAAGCCCTATATCAAGAAGCCTGCGGCGCATACTGCCGCTTGCATTCAGCGTTTTTACGGTCGCTTTTTGTCCGACCTTCAAATCGTTTAAACAGTATGGCATATGTTAAAACCTCCTTAATTTGAGCGGATTTTTAGATTATATTTTAATATATCGTATGCCATATGTTTACAAATTGCTACAAAAAACGCATACAAATGTATGCGTTAAAAGTACGGTTTGTATTTGATTGTTGCCGCTTTTGGAAAATAATGCTCAAAAATATCAACAAAATAATCATCTGTCATACTTGCAATATAATCAGCGACTATATCATCCGGCGGCATAAAAGCGTAATCGTCAGAAGTGTAAAATCTGCGGTTTTGATTGACAAAATCAATGTGCTGTTTAAATATAAGTGAGGATTTATCACCGTTTTTAAAATCTGCAAGCAGCTTAAAATAAAGCTTTTCAAACATCGGTGCAATAACCTTTTCGTTTGTGTCTGCAACCGCATTGCTTAAATAAATAAAATTATAATTTTCGTTTTTTCCCTTTGACAAATCGGAAAAAATATTCTTGTCAATTTTAATGTAATCTTTTCCGTAGCTATTTTCAATAATGCTTACCGTCATATTGTTTATGATGGCGGCATTGAATTTTCCCAAAACGCCTCCGTCAAACAGGGCATCATCAGGAAGTATTTTTGCCTTTACAGCGTCCTGACGGTCTTTGCCGACATAGGCTATAATGTCACAGATGCGCACAACACAGCCTTCGAGCGTTGCCGGCACAAGAGTGGCAGAATAATCTTTTTCGGTATAGCATTTTTCCACTTTTTTGTCAAAATCCTCAAATGTTCCAAGAGGCGAGGGGTGATATTCTTCACATTCAACTTCGCCGTTGTGACATAAAATTCCGTCAAGTGTTTGGAGCGAAATATTATAATCGAAAATTTTGTCGAGCACACGCACACTGTGCAGATTATGACAAAAATACCGACCTGTCTGCGAATGATAAATTTCGTTAAGGTATTTTTCTCCCGCGTGACCGAACGGAGTGTGCCCGATATCGTGACCTAACGAAATTGCTTCAATCAAATCGAGATTAAGCCCCAGAATTCTGCCGATATTTCGGGCAATACGCGACACAAGCTGAACGTGCAATGACCTTCTGGTTATATCGTCGTTTTTATAAAGCGAAAAAACCTGCGTTTTGTCGCAGTATCGGTTGTAATAGGGCGAATGAAGAATTTTTTCGGTATCGCGCACATATGCGGGACGCCACACATTTGCAACATCGTGGTCGGGTCTGCGTCGTATTTCACCGGCGTTTTTGTAGTGCAAATCGTGCTTAATTTTTTCGATAAGCTCTTTTGAAAGCGACATATATTCCATTTTACCGCCTCCTTTTATTCTTTAATTATCAAAATCAAATACGGCGCGGTTTCCTTCAAGCTTTAAATAAGCCGAAAAATTTTTGCCGTTTTTTGAAATAAAATTTTCAATTTTGTATGTTCTGCCTGTTTCAAGCAATTTTTTTGCGTTGGATAATGAA
>JALEIO010000080.1 GCA_022769845.1 Oscillospiraceae bacterium | reverse complement strand
TGCTTTTAACGATAACGGCAGAGAAATTTTAAAAAATTCACCCAACAAAAATCTTATTGTCACAAAGGCGGCCGACTTTAACGGCAATAAAAATTCAATGTTCAAATATGACATTGCGGCAACCGATTTTGCATATCTCTGTGCAAATGACAAAGCTAAAAGAATAAGCGGCGCAGATTTTCTCACGCCGCCTGTTTTTGTTAAAATGTAACTTGTTAGGCATTATTTAATGGCTGCTGAACAATTCTGAAACGCAGCCGCATAGCGGTTTGCAAGCGTTTCAGAATTGTTCAGGTGCAAGGTTTTTGTGCTGTTTTTGTCAAAAACCTTGCACTTTGCGTCGGCTGTCGGGAGACGACAGCCGACACAAACAGTCAGTCAATCAATGTCGTGAACCTAAAAATAGCATTTTAATGCTGTTTTTAGGTGTGAAATTGTAAATTTCACACAAATGGTTTCGCAAAACCATTTGTTCGTTAGACATTATTTACAGTCAATGGTTTTATTCTCTTTTGCGGATTTATACATTAAATCCATAATATAATTTACATACGCGCCGTCTTTAAAATTCGGAGCGCTTTTTTTATTTTCATAAACGGAATTTAAAAAATTATAAAGGCAGTGAACATGACCGCGAAGCCAGCCTATACTGCTTTTGGAGCTTGGAAAAATGCCCGCCGGAGCGTCAAAGCGCTGAACGCACTCAATTTTTTTAAAGCCCCTCTCGCCTCCGAAAACCTCTTCTTTCTGTGTATTGTCAAAATAATAAAGATAGTTTGCGTCCATAAGATTAAATTTAAGCGCACCCTTATCTCCGTAAATTTCAAACGACAGCTCGTCATTTGTGCCGGTTGCAATTTTTGAAATTGTCATTGTTCCGTTCGCGCCGTTTTTCATAGTAACAAGCGCGTGCGCCTCGTCCTCGGCAGTTATTTTAACCATATTGCCGTTTTTGTCGGGACGGGTCGGATAAAGAATTTTTGTTTTGCAGAAAATGTCCTTGTAATCGCCGAGCAAGTGATGCATAAGGTCTATAACGTGCGAGCCGAGGTCTACAATAACGCCTCCGCCGCCCTTCTTTTCATCCAGCTTCCAGCCAATCGGCTTGTTTTTGTCGATAGAGCCGGAATGTAAAAATTTTGCCTCAAAGGTTAAAATATTTCCTATTTTGCCTTGGTCAATCATTTTTTTTGCAAGCATTGTCGCAGGGTAAAATCTGTTCTGAAAGGTAATCTGTGTGCATTTTTCGTAATTCTTTTCCATATCGGCAATTTTTTCCGCGTCCGAAAGCAAAACCGTCAGCGGCTTGTCGCAGTAAATATGCTTTTTTGCCTTCATAGCCGCAAAAACTTCCTCCGCATGAAGAAAATTCGGTGTGCAGATATCCACGATATCAATAGAATCGTCGTTTACAATGTCGTAAAAATTGTCGGTAAAATTTTCGTATCCGAGCCTGTCAGCGCCTTCCCGCGCACTTTTTTCGCTCGATGCGCACAGCGTTTTAAGATTAATCTTAAACGGCAGATTTTCGTAATAAAGCGGAATGGTTTTGTATCCGAAGGTGTGAGTTTTTCCCATAAATCCGCACCCTATCAGTCCTATATTAAAAGTTTTCATAAAAATTCTCCTTATGGTAATTTTAAGTTAATTATAACCCATTTTTTTCAGTTTGTCTACAATTATCAAATAAGCCTTGCAAATTTTTTAAAAAAATGTTATCATGTTTGTAATTTGTATGAAAGGAGGAGCGCCTTTGGACGAAAATTCGATTATTAAGCGTGCGCAGAACGGCGATACCGAAAGCTTTGCGCTGCTTGTCGAAAAATATAAAGATATTATTTTCGGCGTATGCTTTTCACTTTTGAAAAACTATCACGATGCAAACGACGCTGCGCAGGAAACCTTTATCAAGGTTTACAAAAGTATAAAAAGGTTCAAATTTGACTCCTCGTTTCAGACCTACATCACAAGAATTGCCATTAACACCTGCAAGGACGAATTCAGAAAACAATCGAAAAATAACGCCGCCATAAGCATTGACGATGATGAAAATTCAGTTGAAATAAGGGATGCTTCCGACACTCCCGAAGCGGCTTTTGAAAAAAAGGAACGCCGCGAAAAAGTAAGACAGGCAATTTTGGAACTGCCCGAAAAATATCGAGAAATAATTATTTTGCGCGATTTAAACGGCGCTTCATACGAAGAAATTTCAAAAATTTTAAAAATCTCGCAGGGTACGGTAAAATCGCGAATAAACAGAGCGCGACTTTCATTGAAAGAAAATTTGAAAAATAACGGAACTTTTTCATAGCAAAATACGTCTAAAATATGCAAGAAAAACGAAAGGAGGGCGCATTTATGAACTGTAAAAAGGCAAAAAAGCTTATGTCGGCATATATTGACGATATGCTTTCAGACAGCAAAAAATCGGTATTTGAGGCACATCTTGAGCACTGCGAAAGCTGCAAAAACGAACTTCTGGCTCTTAAAGAAATTATACTTTTGACGGGCAATATTAAATTTACTGCGCCCGCTGACTTTACAAAAGAGGTATGCGGAAAATTAAATTCGCCCATACATAAAAAATCGTTTTCAATTCCACGTTTCGGCGTTTACGGCACTGCCGCGGCGGCATTTGTCATACTTGCGGCAATAGCAATGGGAAACCCTGTTTGGGAAGAATATAAAGACAGAATTTCGCCAAACGATACATCAGCCGTTCAAGAAATTGACAAAAATAAAGAAATTGAAAACGTAAAAAAAGAAGATAAAAACGTAAAAAAAGAGGATAAAGAAGAAACAGGCAAAACCGAACAAACAATCACTTCAAACGAAAAACCATCTTTGCAGGCACAGAAACCCGCTGTCAGTGAACAAAACGGCGAAAATAATGCTGACAACACAAAAACTGAAGCTGCTTTAAATACTGATGTATCAGCGAACATTCAGGAGGATAATTCAGCCGCA
>JALEIO010000070.1 GCA_022769845.1 Oscillospiraceae bacterium | reverse complement strand
CAAATGCTGCCGAAAAGGCTCTGTGCACAGCTTTCAAAAAGGTGCTGAATCTTGAAAAAGTCGGCATTTATGATGATTTTTATGAACTGGGTGGCGATTCGCTTGGTTCGATAGAGGCAATTTTGGAAAGCGGACTGCCGGGGCTTGAGGCAAGTATGATATTTAGAGGCAGAACAGCCGCAGATATTGCAAAGCTGTATTACGCAGAACACGGCATGGACGGTGAAACGAACGATGAAAAAAACAAAAAGGCGATGAAGCAGACGCACAAGCTGACCATAGAACAGCTGTATATGTTTGACTATCAGTTATATACGCCATTGTCCACTATGTATAATTTGTTTACTATGCTAAAGCTTGATAAGGCTGTGTTTGAACCGCTCAGGCTTTCAAAGGCGGCAGAAACGGCAATAAAAAGCCACCCTGCACTGCTTACCAAGTTTACTTTTAACGATGACGGCGAGATTGTACAAAGCTATGATGAGTCGATTATGCCTGAAATACGGGTGGAAAAAATCAGCGAATTTGATTTGAAATTTTTAAAGGATACTCTTGTACAGCCCTTTAAAATGATAAATACAAGGCTTTTTCGATGTCGCATCTTTGAAACCGAAAAGGCATTATATCTTTTCTTTGATATTCATCATACAATATTCGACGGAACTTCCTTCAAGGTCCTAATAAACAGTATTGCACAGGCATATGAGGGAGTTTCGATTCCGACGGACTATTATTACTTTATGTTGAAAAAAAGAGAAGAAATTGCACTTACGGCATTTTACGAAGAAAGCCGCAAGTATTTTGAAGAGCGTTATGACGGTAATGACAGAATAACGTATCCGACCGTCGATTATGTTACAAGGGAAAACAAAATCGGGCAGATTCAATGCGAGATGAACATTGATACCGCCAAGCTTGACAGCATTAAAAAACACTTCGGAGTATCTCACAACGAGTTTTTTATTACTGTTTCGGCAATTGCGGTTTCTCTTTATTCAAATAATCCTAATGTCATGCTTTCTTGGATATATAACGGCAGAGAGGACGCACAGATGATGAATACGGTGGGACTTTTGTACAGGGATCTGCCGGTGGCATTTCGTTTTGACAAAAATATGAATATGGGCGATATTTTTGCAGACGTGCACAGTCAAGTGCAAAACGCAATTAAGCACAGCTGTTATCCGTATATTGAAAAAAACGCTAAAGTTATAGAAGGCGATGTTGCCGCCGTTTTATATCAGAGCGACATCAGAGATGCCGGAAAAATTGGCGAGACAGATATAGAAACAGTTGAAATAAAACAGAACAGAGCAGCGTCCCAAAGTGTTTTAGACATAGAAGTTTTAGACAGTGCAAAAGGACTGCGATTGTCGCTTAATTACTCTTCAAGCCGCTACAAACAGACATCTATGGAAAATTTCGGAGATTCGTTTGTTCGGATTGCCGCATTTTTGGCACATAACATTTGCGAAAACAATATTACGGTCGGAGAGCTTAGAGATGAGGTAGAAAGAAATGTCTGATTTATATACGGTTGTTGTATTTATAACGCTTTTTACATTGATAATTAACATTATGGAGGTAATAAGCAACGGACTTGTTTCACAAAAGAACAAAAATGAAATTATTGCCGTAAGCCTTGTTATTGGTATAGCCGTTATCGGTGAATGGATCGGTGTGGAAACAAACGGCGCCGCTTCCTCCCTTATTTTGCTGCACAAAGCGGCAAAGCTTGTTGAATTTTGTGCGGCACCGGCTATTGGTGTTACTGCCGCCATTGCCTACGGTAAAGTGAAACGAATACGATTGGCATATGTTTTCATTGCCTGTCACGCTGTATTTGAAATTTGGGCAATGTTAAACGGATGGGTATTTTTCATTGACTCCGATAATATTTATCACAGAGGTTCACTGTATTGGCTTTATATCGCGGCATTTATTTTCTCTGTTTTATACTGCTTTATTTGTATGGTGATCGGCTATAAGAACTATCAGGCAAGATTTAACGGCGTTATGGCATTGGTGATGTGTTTGCTTGCGTTTGGTGTGAGTGTTCAAATGGTTAATTCCGAAATACGGGTTGATTATTTATGTGCCGTAATCGGCAATATATTTCTTTACAATAACCGTGGAAGAATAGTAAATCAAGTGGATAAAACAACAAGGCTGTTAAACCGCAGATGCTTTGACAGAAAAGCCGAAAGCGTTAAATCCAATGTATGTGTTATGGTTTTTGATATTAACAAATTTAAAATCATAAATGACACATACGGTCATGCAGTCGGCGATGAATGTCTTAAAGATGTTGGAAAAATAATATTCTCGGTATACGGAAAACACGGGCAGTGCTACCGAATCGGCGGTGATGAGCTGTGCGTGATATTAAACAAGTATTTTGAGAATCCTGAAAAACTGAACGCTCGTCTGCATCGGGAAGCGGCAAAGCTTCGCCCGAAATACGGCGATATATTCGGTATATCCGTAGGGTACGCATATTGTGACGGCAGTAAAACAACATTTGCCGAGGCTTTTAAAAAAGCGGATGAAATGATGTATGAAAACAAGAAAATTAATTTTTGAATTTTGTTGTCCTTTATGTTCTATAATATCAATATAATAATATTTCAAAGAAAGAGGTAATGTTTATGTGGAACAGAAGTAAGTTGAAAGAGAAAGCGAAGTTAGGCGTCAAACGCAATTACTGGAAGACGGTGCTTGTAGCACTTCTGTC
Organism: Oscillospiraceae bacterium; assembly: GCA_022769845.1. Classification (GTDB taxonomy): domain Bacteria; phylum Bacillota; class Clostridia; order UMGS1810; family UMGS1810; genus Qingrenia. The sequence continues at coordinate 2,665 of JALEIO010000070.1, read as the reverse complement.
TGCACTCGCGGTCGGAGGCTTTGCAGCTGCGGGCAGTGCAAGTTATTCATTTGCGTCAATGCCGGATACACAATCGATATTTGGTAATTTGCCGATTGACGCACCGCAAAATCTGGCTGTTGCAAACTCAATTTCGCCGGCATTTTGGATGCTGCTCAGTGTATTTGCGATACTTGTAGCCGCATTTGCAATTTTTTCTGTGATTGCACTTGTAAATCCGTTTAATGTAGGTACATACAAATACAGTCTTAACGCAATAAGAGGCGAAGGAAACATTTCTGATCTCGGAAACGGATTTGATGTAAGCTATAAAAGAAATGTTAAGGTTATGTTTTTCTATGACCTGTATTCAATCCTTTGGACAATGCTCTTTATCATTCCGGGACTTATCAAAATCTATGAGTACAGAATGATACCTTATATTTTGGCAGACAATCCCGATATGGACAAAAAAGAAGTTTTTGCACTCAGCAAATCTATGATGAAGGGCAATAAATGGCGTGCATTCGTTCTTGATTTAAGTTTTATTCTTTGGGATTTCTTAAGCTGCGTCACACTCGGACTTGTGGGAACATTCTGGGTTGCTCCTTATAAGCTCCTTACAAATGCCGCACTTTATGATGAGTTAAAACAAAACTAAACAAAAAGGAAAAATACTGCAACCTCTATCTGTACTAAGCCTATTATCTCATAGGGCTTATGAGATAAACAAGTTTTTTATGTGATTTTCTTAAAAATAATCACAAATATATTATTACGAGGAAAAATTATTATGAAACAAAAACACAGAATTTTCAATATGTTGCTGTCGCTGTGTATGCTGGCAAGCCTGTTGTCCGGCATGACGATTAATGCGTCGGCAGCGGAACCGGCAGCAACGGTTACGGTGAACGGCAACGTAACGTTAAGCAGCGATAAACCTTATTATGTAAACGGCGAAGCTGCGGAAAATGGTACACTCGGAGAAAACGAGTGCAGCGCCTATTTTGAAAACGGCACCTTGCACCTAAAAGAGTATCACGGTGACGCAATCCGCTCATCGGGTGACTTGACGATTAAAGTAAATGGTTATAACTTTATCAAGACAAAATCCGACCTTGCCATTACCTGTTTGGGTGCGTTAACAATTGACGGTCCGAACAGGGACGGTGAGAGAGGTAGATTGGATGAATTACAGATATCGTCTGCCGAAGGCGGCGGCATCTACGGCAACGAAGGCATTACGGTCAGCGGATTATGCAGCTTTCAAGTTTTTTGTGCAGACGACAGCTGCCTTTTGTCCGGACCGGGGAAGGATATTAAGGTGTCCGACCTGCAGCATATGTTTGTATCTTGTTTAGGAGATAATCCTGCCGTTTACAGCAGCGGCGGCAATCTTGAGCTTGAGTCTGAACTTCTCTATATCGGCTCCGAAACATCATATGTTGTTTCGACCGGCAGTGAGAATGTTCCCGCAACGCTTTCGGCAGGCAAGGCAATAAGCGTTAAAGCATATGATGAGGACGGCATAGCAATATATCCCCTGTCATCAAAGGTGACGGTGGGAGAAAAAGAATTTACCGAAGAAGAAAAAAACAATTCGGGAATAACATTCGGAATAGATACAAGAGAAGGCGTCATAATTTCGATTGACACAGGCGATAAGGTTGTTGAGGAAACTGACGGAAAAGGAAAATATTATACGGTTAAATACACCGGTAAAGTTCCGGAGTTTTCTTTTACGGCAAAAAATAAAGAAAATGACACGGTTGAACTTAAATATACATTTGTTTGGCGCAGCATAAACGCCTCTATGCTTGCCGATGTTCCTACGGACATAGGTGAGTATTGGGTAGAAGTTTACGGCGAAAACAAAGATTATTCGTCAATTTATTCATTCAGAGTTAAAATTATTCCGGGAGACGCCTCGGACGGCTATAAAACTGCTTTGGAAAAATATATTACTGTCGGCAACAACATTATATCGCTCCCCGAAATACCGAGCGGGATGGTATACGACACACCGATGGAATGTGACAGCGACGGAAATAACCTTGAACCGGCGGAGCTTACAAATATGATAATCAGCCGCAATCAGCTGTCGGTTAAAACGGAAAGCTTGAATAAAGAAACTTATTATATTAAAATCCCCGTTAAAAAGGCATCGGAAAATGCTAAATGCAATTATAATGATTACAGCATTATGCTTACCTTGACAAAGGCGAACGTTCCGCTGTATGATTTGTGCAACGGCAGCGAGCTTGCAGAAAGCATACCAGATTCCGACACAATTGATGCCGCATGGAATAATATAGACGGAGATATAGGAAAAGATATCAAATATATAGCCGATACCAGCGGTTATCAGCTTGAGGGCTGGTATACTGCACCCAACGGCTGGGGCGAAAAAATCGCCGATGCTGACGGCGTTCCTGCAGAAGGAAAAGCCTTTGAAAACGGTAAGACATATTACGCACACTGGGTGTGGACAAAAACAGTGGTTGGCGCTGATAAAGACGCTTATCCGGTTCCGAAATTTATTTACGGATACTTAAAAACTCCCAAAACGGTCTATACCACAGGACTTGACTTTACAAAAAATGAACTGTCTGACAGTGGTATGGGTTATTCGTGGGATAAAGAGTCCAATACGCTTACGCTGAGTGGTATACAAATTACGGCTTTG
>JALEIO010000062.1 GCA_022769845.1 Oscillospiraceae bacterium | reverse complement strand
TTATACACCGTCTTTAAAGTGTGCCAGCTGCCCTGCGAAATTTTTAAAACCTCGCCGCCGCTGTATGCGGTGCTTATACTCGTTGTGTCAATTCCGTTAGGATAACTTACCGCTCCGTTGTCAATTCTCAACCCGTAAAATCCCATAACGTTGTTAGCGCCCAAAGCGCATACCGTAACCGTCTGTTTTGTCTGTTCGTTTTTTATATCAGGTATCATAACGTCATAGCTTAAAGAATAAATTTTGTCATCTGCCAAAACGGGATTTTCAAGCTCTTTACGACATTTTGCCAGAGTATTGGGCGAATTTATAAAAAGAGCGTTTTTTCGTTCAGCGTCAACATACTCTGTTGTAATATCTCCCGAAGCTGATATTCTTGTCCAATCACCCGCGCCGTTTTCAAAATTTAAAATATATTCATCAAATGCAAAAACATTCAATAAATTTACCGCAGCCAGTATTAAAACAACAATTTTTACCGCAGTTTTATTTTTCACATCCGTCCTCCTCATCACCGAAAATAAACTTGCTCGTTCTGCTTTTTCTGTAAACGCCCGGAGATACGTTAACCTTCTTTTTAAACGCCTTGTAAAATGCTCCTTCTGTGCCGTAACCGCACATATTTGCAACATCCGCAACCTTTAAAGCATCATTTTCCAAAAGCTCTTTTGCCCTGTCAATACGCAAATTTTCAACATAAGTCAAAAAGCTTTGACCGGTTTTTTGTTTTACAACGCTGCTCACCGTTTTGTCCGACACGTTAAAATTCGATGTAACGCTTGTCATACCAAAATCAATTTCGGTATAATGCGCAAGAATGTAGTTTATAATTTCATCATATTTTTTCTTTTCACTGCGGAGCGAACGTATATGGGCGCACAGTTTATCTATACAGTCCGTCACCGCAAAGGCGGTTTCCTGTATGTTTTTGTTGCTGTCATAGTTAACAATTTCGCCCTTGTAGCCTGTATTTTCGGCAGCCGTCAAAAGCGCTCTTCTCTGGTCAAAGAAAAGCTGCTCCAAGCTGTTGTCCGCAAAATTTTCGCTCAAATTATACCACTGCTCATAAACAATTCTGCTTGCCTCAAACTCATTGCCCGCCATAATAAGTTCATAGAGCTTTTCGTCCGCGCCGGTAAGCGCAAGCGTTTTTTCCGCTCTGTCTTCATCGGCAAGAATAATATTTTTATATTCAAGATGTCTGAGCAAATTGTGCGCTTCTTTGTACTTTTCGGGAATTTTTTCAATACTTTCGCATATTCCGCTTACAGAAACATACATATCAATGCCCTTTTCCTTAATTCTCGATACAAGCTCGCTTATTTTTCCTGCAGCTTCGGCATAGTAATCGTCCTTGTTCTGCGCCTTTATTATAACCACAATATTGCCGTTGTAGTTTTTAAGCATGGTAATAATTTCAAGGTCATACTGCTTTGCGCCCAGCTCAATAATTTCAGGCATCATATTGGTGCTTTTGATAATCATAATGATGCTTTCGCCAAAAAGGTCGGGATATTTTGACTTTATAATGTCATACTCGTCATCGGTAAGAGTCATTGTAAAAAGCTTGTATATAACGTTTTTTGCAACAACGCTGTCAAGATATAAATTCTGCCTGTTTATTCCCTTTAAAACCTCGCTGATATAATCGTAATCGTTTTTTACGTTTGCAATACCTGTAAATTCCTCAACCGCCAGAGCAAGAGAGTGCATTTTTGAATTTTGCATTTTTGCAAGAAAAAACACAATAAGCACGCCGACTCCCACAATAATCATACTGTATACGGCAAACAGAATATACAAAAGCCTCATTCTTTTATTGTAATACGACGGCTTTACCTTTAAATTGAGCCGCACCGCCGCGCTTGTCTTGTCGTACGAAATAATATGCTTGCTTTTTTGCAAATCATAATGTTTGCTTTTCATAAGCGTACTGTTGTCATATGCCGTAAACTTATATTCCACATAGGATTTAAAATTATCCATTCCCATTGCCGAAAAAAGATTGTTAACGTCTATAAGCCCTATTATAACCGCGTCGGTATTACTGCTTAAAATTCTGCTTGCGGCAACGCATACCGCAAGCATATCTGCTTTTTTTCCGCAGTACAACATATCGGGACAATACCGCCATGTTTCGGAAAACCCTTCCTTTGACGCCTTATCCAAAAAGCTGTCAAAATCTTCGCCGCCAAAAGATATAAAATCATTAACGCTCAAAAAATCTTCGCCGCAAAGCGTAAGCTTTTTTGACACAATAACATCACTGCGTTTAAAATATATAATCGAATCCTCAATAATGCTTGATAAATCTATGGTTTGATTGTACTTTTTTGCAAATTTATTAACTGCCGCATATTCTACGGGAGAGTCTATTGTGATATTTTTGTTAAGCGCAGTATATTCGTCGGTATCTATTATGTTCATACTGATTTTGCGAAGACTTTCGGTTTCTTTGTCCAGCATATTCATAGTTACATCTATGTTTCCCTGTATTCCCGCCGAGATGTTCTCAACGGTTATGTTGTATGAAACAATATATACGGGTATCAGCACCGCCAAAAGTATTGCGGCAGTCACAAAATACTGTCTTTTTATGTTGCTGTCAGCTTTAAAATATCTCATAGGCTTCTCCCGCTTATTAAGCAAAATTTTTAATTGTTTATAACAAATACGTTTTCAATCGAACCTATATTTGCATGAACTATGACATATGACGCGCCTGTGCCGCCCGAGCCTTTGTAGGTTACAATGTTGTCAATCGAGCCTAAATATACCCTTTTGCCTTTTGGCTGTGTACTGTCATAAATCATCACATTTTTAAGCCTGCTGTATGTAAGGCAGAAGCTTAAGTCGCCTCCGAAGGTATCGGAAAACGATAAAACGCTTAATAATCCGCCGGTATCCATTTCGTTTCCTTCCCACTTGTCATACGCATAGTGACAGGTAAGCCTTCCTGTCGCAGCGTATGCGGTTGTATTCATAGTCGGCGGCAAAGGATACGATTTATCGGAGGGACGGCAAACAATTTTAATTGCATTAATACTGCCGTCAGTATCCAGCGCAAATCTTATAACATCGCCTTCCAAAACATCTTCTGCGGGCCAACTGCACATATCGCCGGTAAAATACTTTACTGCCCTTCCCTTTTCAAACACTTCAAGCGCATATGTTTCGCCGCCGTAGCCGTCAACAGACTTGTAAACCCTTCTCACCATTGCATATGGGTCGTACGAATCAAACTCCGTTCCGACGCCGCATTTGTAAACCAAAACATCGGTATACGGGGTGTTGTTGTTTAATTTGTACGCCTCAAAAACATACGAACGGTCGGTTTTTATTGTCTTTTTGTCAACAATCTTAAAATATCTTGAATCGGTAACTCCGTCTTCAATAAGCTCATCGCTCGGAACCTTCATATATACCGTTTCGGCAGAAATCGGCGTTTTCGGATAAACAATCGCCGAGAAAAATTTGTATTTTCCTTCGTCAAGAGTTTTGTCAATGTATTTTGACTCGCTCATACTGCTTGCAAAATTTGCCGTATTAACCGCCGAAATTTCGCCATTGCCGTTCAGAGCATATCTTATAAGCTGGGGCTTTAGCGCGTTTTTATCATCTGCTTTGCATAAAACCTTTAAAAGGTCGTCCGATTTGCTTGTTTTTTCACCGTCGTTAACCGAAAACTTATCGGCGCATTTTAGCTTTTCGTATTTTCCGTCAACTGTAAATATGCTTAAAACCGGACTTTGCTTTTTATTTTCGCCAACGTTAAATTCATAAACATAGCCTGTTTTGTATTTTGCGTTTTTCGCATTTTTAACTTCGGCAATTTCGCCTGTTTCATCAAGAATAAAGTCCGCCGTATCCATAAGATTTACATTAAATCTTTTTGCAAGCTTTTTGTCAAGAGTATATTCTTTTCCGTCAATGTAAACCTTGTCGTCACCGCTTACCGACTCTAAAACACCTGTTATTTTGTTAGTTGAAATATAAGCCGTTACGCTGTTTTTGTCCTCCGAGCAGACAACGGTTAAAACGTCGCCCTCTTCAATGCTTGCAAAATTTGCCTCGCCGCCGTTTATTTTTATTGAAACATTGTCGTACTTTTCGCGGTTTAATTCAACACATTCCGACGGCTCGTATTTATCATAAACCTTCTTTGCGCCAAAATCAATAAGTCCTGCGCAGATAACTTGGTATTCGGTTATTATAACTGTGCTGTATGCACTTCCGTCATTTGAAATAAGCTTTAAATTTCCCTTTTCTATAAATGCTTTTTTGGAAATGTCGCTCGATAAAAGCGTACCGTTTTTTACAAATGCCGCATTTTTAAGCTTTGCGGTTTTTTCATTGCCGTTTTTGTCCGCATAGGTAATTTTGTTTATGCTTACGTCAATTAAATCATCAGCAGCAATTTCAAGAGTTTGATTTTGTTCGGATAATTCCATAAAAACAACGCTTTCTCTGCCGCTGCCGTTTTTTAATATGTACGCTTTAACGTCATAGCCTAAAAAATTCTGATTTTCGGTGCGGTCGGTATATTCAAAACCGTCTATTGCAATAATTGAGCTTATATCGCCTTTTTCAGACGAAATATCTGTCATATTCTGTTTTGTAACCACACCTTCTGTTAAGTATATGTCAAAATATCTTTCCAAAACCGTTTCGGTGTCCGAAAACGTATAGTTTATCGTTTTGTTCTTTATAAAATCAACATCATACATTTTAACCGTCAGCGTGTTGTAAATAAGCTTAACCGCCGCGGCATTGTCAACATATCCTCCCAAAGTAATTCCGTCGGTTATTTTAAGATTTTGCGCGGCCATAATATAGCCTGTCGGATAGCCGCCCTTTGACATAGCATACGGCGCATAGCCTGCAAGCGTAACCAGCATTTTTACCGCCTCATCATAGGTGATATATTCGCCGGGATTAAATTTTTTGCTGTCATTTACAGTTAAAACGCCTGTTTCAACAAGAAAGCTTACCGCAGCAAAAAAATTATCGGACTCTTCAACATCGGTGTAATACGCATTGTTCGACTTTGCTTTGTCGGCGCTTTTTACAATGTTATAAACTGCGTGCGAAAAGCTTGCTCTTGTTATATTTTCCGACCAAAAATTCTCCGTTTTGCCAAACTCCATAATTTTAAGATACTGCAAAAATTCTGCACCTTCCGGCGCATTTTCGCTTTCTGCAAACGACAAAACCGCCGCAGAGGAGGTCAAAAGGCATATACACAATATAATCGCTAAAATTTTTTTCATTTTCTTACTCCTCCTATTTTACAAGGTCCAAAACTCTTTTTATCATTACCGCTGCTTCTGCGCGGCTTGCAAACGATTTTGGCATAAAGCAGCCATTTTCGTTTCCTTTTAATACTTTTGCCGAATACAGACTCTCCACAGCCTCCAAAGCATAATCCGAAACGGAGGAAATATCCGAAATGTCCAAACGCTCTCCGATGTTAAGATTTACATTTTTTCGCTTTATAACGCCGTATATGATTTTTGCCATATCCTCACGTTTTATCGGCTTTCCAACGCCGAACGAATCGCCCTCGCCCGAAATGATTTCTGCGCCGAAGGCTTTTTTGATATATTTTTCAAACCAGTCGCCACTCTTTACATCGACAAAGTTTTTATCGGTATTGCCATCAATACCGAATGCTTCCACAATGATTTTTACAAACTCCTCGCGCATAATATTTTCGCTCGGGGCAAACATTCCTTCTGCTTTTCCGCTTATAATTTTCTTTTCATAAAGCACGTTTATGCTTTCTTTTGCCCAGTCAAAGCCGTCAAGGTCATTGAACGCATTTTTCTCAAGCGGACTCGGAATTTGAGGTGCTGTATTTGCAAATCCGCCTTTTATTGCCGAGGAAGAATTAGAGCTTTTTGAAGGCGAGCCTTTGCCGCCCTCGTCTTGTGCTGATTGTGAAGGTGCAATAAGGTTAAATCTTGCCGCAAGGTCTTTAAAGCTGTCAAACGAATTTCCGTCAAGCGCACGGTAAACTTCGGTTGTTCCGCGCGTTATATCAATGCCCAAATCAGACGCAAATTCCGTTAAGATTTCTTTTACGTTGCCAAAGCCTTGCCCCTCCGCAATAATTTCAAGCGCAACCGCCTCCGAAAGCTTTTCGGTGAGCAAATCGAGCGTTATACCCTTGCAAACAAGCCTTTTTGTAACATTTTTTGAATTTGCAATATTTTTTGAATACCATTTTTTAACAGAGTCGTTTTCAAACGTTCCTGCAAGCAACGCGTATTCGTTTATATCGTCCGTTTTGCCGTTTTCAAGCGCATAAACAAGGCAAATGTCGCCTACGCGTTTTTGTGCGTCATTCGTATCCGAAATATCAAGCGGCTTGTTTTTTACCGAATTGAAAAGCATATCGGCAATATATTCTTTTGAAATTTCTCCGTTTCTGACAATGTCGATTTTTTCAATTCCAAGCTCGCACGAATATGTTTTTATAATGTTTAAAACCTCGGTTTTATCCTCGTTTAAAACCGCAGTGTTTATTAATGCCTGCGCGCTTTTGCACTCTTCTTTGTCGGAGTGAATAATTTCGCTTTTTTGAGCAAAATTACCGTTTTCGTCCGCAATATAAAGCGTATATTTTCCCGAGGTTCCGTCTATGTCAAAGCCAAACAAATATTTACCGTTTTCTGTTTTTACGGTGTCCATCTCGTAAATTGCGCCGTCATCCGATATTGCTTCAAGCGAATACGATTTTCTCTTGTCAGACGGGTCGGGATTTAAAACCAGCGCAGTTACATAATCGCCCTCCGTATCGGACGAAAATTCATATGTATGCTTTTTGCTTTCGCCCCTTTCGGAAACTGTGATTTCAGAGGGCGTCAAAAGATGCGTTAAATCAGCGTTGTTTACAATAAACGCCTTTACCGTATCGCAGTCGCCTGCCGGCACTTCGTCTGTGTATAATATGTCGTCAAAGCTCTCGCCAACCGAAATTGCCTTTGCCGTTAAGTTTACCGTTTCGCCGTTTTTGTATGACGCAGCGATAAGCGTGGCAGGCTCATTTACTTGTGAGGTTGTGTTTTTAGCCTTAACCGACGCCCTCATTTTTCCTTCGTAAATCTTTGATACAAGGCTTGAAACCTCAAATTTGCCGCTTGATGTTTCAAACGGAATTTCGGTAATTCCATACTCAAACGTCATTGTGTCGGGAAGGTTTATAACATAGCTTTTATTTTCTGAAAGCGGTTTTTCAAAATCTATTGTGAGCATTTTTTTCACCGCATTGTAGCTTGTTGTGTAAAGCGGAAGATTATCTCCCGAAACATGGGTGTTTAAAATTTTGTCTGCGTCAATCTCCCCGTCAAGAAGCATATCAATTTTTCTTATCTGCGGCTGGTATGCGCCTTCTTGTTTGCGGATATTTTCGCCGTCGCCATTTTTTAAAACCGCGCATTTTACAACAGCATTCTGCGTTTGAACATCTTTTTCTGTAAGAAGAATATCGTCCATCAAAAATTTAGCGCCCGCTTTTGCCGTAATACCGAAAATAATGCTTTTCAAACCGCCGTCTACGGTATTTCTGTCAATATCCGGATATTCTAAAGCATATGCTTTGGTGCACGCCGTGTTTGAAAGATACACATTCTGCGAAAGTGCCGAATATGATTTTCCCGCATCGTTTGTAAACACCACATCATAAAGCTTTGTGTCGGGATAATAGGTCATCTTAACGTCAAGCCACTTCTGCGCCGCAAAGAGCGCTTCAGCGTCGCCGTCTATATCGGCATTTTTGTTATAGGCATAATCGTAACTGCCGATTTTAGAAACCTTTTTTATATCTTCATTAAAATATCCTGCCGTAGTGTATCTGTTTGAAAAATACAAAAGCCGCGCCGCACCTTCAGGATAAACAACGGATTCTCCGTCGGTTTTTTTATCAAAAACACCTCTTATATTGATTGTTTTTTCGTTTTTCGTTATGGGGTAAGCGCTTTCTAAAATTTTTATTTTAAAGCTTAAATCATAAACTTTTCCGCACTCAAAAATATTTTCGCCGTTATTTCGCACAAACTTTAAATAGCCTGTTGCAGGCGCGTCAGACGGCTTATCGTAAAGAAAAGCGGTTTTATTGCTTGTACCGTCGGTATATGCATAATCTGTTTTGTTAATGTCTGTAAGCAAAATGTCCGCGGCATAATCTCCGTCTTTTTCGCTGTTGTAAAGTTCGGCAGCCACAATCGGTTCGGCAGCTTTTTCTTTTACAAACCAAACGGGCGAAAGGGGGCGGTTTTCAAAATTTGTGTTGCCGCCAAAGTCTATTTCAATTTTCTCGAAGCTGTCAAGAAAAACCTCCGAGCCAAAGTTGATTTTAAGTCCCGATGACGAAAGGTCTTCAACAGAAAATGCAATATCTTCGCCGTTTGTCATTATCGCGTCATCCGCTTTGTATTTTTTAACCGTTATTTTGTCTTTATCAAAATTTTCAAGGTTAACGCCGCTGTAAAAGCTTACATCAAGCGAAGTCGGATTTTCGCAAAGTGTGTTTCCTTCTGATGCAAACGCACCCGATTTAACACTTTTCGAAAGCGAAATATTGTCGAAATATGCCGCTCCGCCAAAAGCTGCCTGCGGGTGAGTGGTTCGTACGAGCAGCTGAATTTGCGATATGCTTGTTGTTGTATTTTTATAACCCGTTGTTTCGGCAATTTTTCCGGTTTTCTCGTCAATAAGCGGTTTGCCGTTCATATAATATGTAACCTTGTCGTTGTTAAAATCAGAAATAACATCAAAATTGTACCACACGTTCGGCATCATAAAAGCTGTTGTGGTGCTTGTTGTCCAACGGCTTGTAGGGTTGGAAAAATACTTTATAATTCCGTCGTCAATACGAAGCCCTTTTGTGTACGGCGCGCTTGTTGTACCGCCGTATACGCACACCGTCTGCTGATACGAGGTTGAGTCGGGAATATTGTCAAACATAAGGCTGAAGCTTAATTTCAAAATGCCGTCAGATATATCTGTTTTTTCAATGTTTGCTGAAAAATAGCTTGTTTTTTCGCCTTCTGACGTAAGGCGAAGAGCGGTAGAGTGAATATCCGAAAACTTATGAGGCTGCGCGCTGACCTTACAATCGGCACCGATACTGCCCCATCTAAAGCCGTCGGGAAGAGTATCCTCCGCCCTATAATTTTCAAAATCCTCATAAAATATATATCCGTCATCTTCGAGTTTTGCAAAAACCGAAAAGCTTATTGTTGAAAACACAATAAGTGCCGCAAGCAGCAATGAAATTATTTTTTTCATAATAAAGTTTTCCTTTCTTAAATGCGGTTTAAATCTCGTCAAACACTCTTACATGGTCAACTATGAATGCGTCGGGAAGAACTGCTTTTTTAAGCTCTTCAACAGGTTCTCCCTTCCACATATCGCCGTGACCGTCATCGCCGCAGTTATCACCGAAATTTCGGTTATAGCCGTGACACTCGGTGCTTACCAATATAAACTGCTCAACGTGCGATACGGCAACGTCAGGCGGACCCTGCCAGCCTATTTTTTTGCCGTCAGCATAAAAAGTGTAACCGTCCTTGTTCCAGTCCACACCGTAATAATGCCATCCGTCAGCTGTTTCAACAAACGGGAAGCGAAAATGTCCGGGCCATACAGAGTCCTTTCCGTAGCCGCCAAAGCCGTTTCCGCACAGCATAAGCCCTTCGGTATGCTGACGGTAATTTTCCATTATATCCGTTTCAACTCCGCAGTATTTTGCGTTGGGATGAGAGCCGATTCCCGGAGCCTGAAGCCAGAATGCGGCGTGCCAGCCGGGATTTTTCGGCAAACGGCATCTTATTTCGTAATATCCGAATTTGTGCATAAACTTTGCCTTTTCAAATTTTCCGAAGGGCCACATTCCGTTTGTATCTTTAGGAATATCATATGTCAAAGACCCCGTTTGAAGATGACCCGAATAAAAGTCGTCTCCCTTTTTAACCAGCGCAATGACAAGATTGCTGTTTCCGTCTACCGAAACTCCCTCTCTTGAAAAGGTAGGCGATTTTTTTCCCCAAAAATACTCTCTGAAATTCCACTTTGATTCGTCAAGTTCATTTCCGTCAAATTCGTCCTGCCATGCCAATGTCCAGTTTTTTTCTTTTGGAAGATAACTTGAAGCGTGATTTTCTATTTTAAATTCTTTCAATTTTCATTTCCTCCGTTTTGTGTCTTTGCAAGATAAGCTTTAATAAAGCTTTCGTTTGTTTTGCCGCCTGTGTAAATGCCCTCGCCGTATTGTACCGCCGCTTTTCTTCCGCCGCCGTCATTGTCGTTTATAAGAGCGGAGAATTTAAAGATTGTGTCTTTTTCTACTTTTGTATCTTCGGTCAGTATGGTTTTCCATGGCATTTTAAGCTCGTAATAAGTATTCTTTCCGTCGCGACTTATTGCGCCTTCAAAGCCGCTGTCTTTATCGTTCATTGCTTTAATCGCACTGTTTTTAACCATTTCAAGAGCGTTTAATCCTTCCGCTTTTCCGTAAAGAACAGAGGTTAAAACGTCTGTTCCAAGCTTGTTTTCGGGGTCGTAAACACCCGCAAACTGAAAACTGTCGTACCGCCACATTGCCGAGCTTTGAGGCGAAGCGTCAAATAAAACGTTATCTGTAACGTTTGCCGCAATATAGAAATTATCCTCATCCCAAGCGTAATACAAAAGCGCACTGCAATCGTCTGCTCCGGTATACGGGTCAACATCTTGAATATCCACCGCATTGTCAGCGCCGAGATACACAAAGCTTTTATACTCATTTTCGTTTATTACACCGTCAATCACAGGCTTGTTATATGCATATTCGCACACACTGAACGAAGCTGATTTTGAAAAATCAACAGTTGTGCCGTCCTCTGTCACAAATGCCGCGTTCATTTTTACAATATTAACGTCGGACGGAGCTTTTATAATAATTTTGTGTGCGTCCCCGGGCATAATGCTCAAATAATCGTAGACGGAAGCATAACCGTCTATGCCCGAAAGTCGGTTTATAATGAATTTTCCGTTA
>JALEIO010000032.1 GCA_022769845.1 Oscillospiraceae bacterium | reverse complement strand
CGGCTGTCGGCGAAGGTGCGAATATGCCTTCAACTCCCGAAGCTATTGAAACATTTATTTCAAACAAGGTTCTTTTCGGACCTGCAAAAGCTGCAAATGCAGGCGGTGTGGCAACTTCCGCGCTTGAAATGAGCCAAAACTCTATGAGATATTCGTGGACTTTTGAAGAAGTTGACGCAAAACTCAAAGATATTATGATTAACATTTACAAAAACGCATCCTCTGCCGCAAAAGAATACGGACACGAGGATAACCTTGTTTACGGCGCTAACATTGCAGGCTTCCTTAAGGTTGCCGAATCTATGCTTGCGCACGGCGTGGTTTGATAAAATTACAAAATTTTTAAAATTTGAAAACGCTTCGAGTCTTAAAGATTCGGAGCGTTTTTATGTTACATTTTCATTAATAAGCTGTCAATGCTTTGACTTTGAGCATAAAAAATAGTAAAATATACATAGTATTAACACTGGAGGGATTTAATTGAAAAAATTTGCAAAAAACGCTCTGCTCATTTTCTGCTGCACAGTGCTTCTTTTGACAGGCTGCAGCAAAAAGGCGGAGGAAAAACCCGAAACAAATGATAACGTACCAGAGATTACCGAGACTGACAATACAAGCGAATTTTACAAAACAATTACCGAAGGAAACGAGCGCCCCATTGCGGTTATGATTGACAACGACAACAGCTCCGCATGGCCGCAGAGCGGACTTGACAAGGCATACAAGGTATACGAAATAATAGTTGAGGGCGGCGCAACGCGTTTTATGGCGCTTTTCAAAAATACCGACTGCGAAAAAATCGGTCCTGTTCGTTCGTCACGCCATTATTTTCTTGATTACGTTCTGGAAAACGATGCCATTTACGTTCACTACGGCTGGAGTCCAAAGGCGGCAAACGATATAAGCGCGCTTGGAATTAATAAAATCAACGGCGTTTTGGGCGGCGACGGAAATATTTTCTGGCGCGAGAGAAAATATTCGGGCGACTGGCACAGCGCATACACAAATATTGAAAAAATCAAAGATATGGCAAATAATAAAAATTACCGCAATACCACCGATAAAAAAATAACGGGAATTAACAAGGAATTTGAAGAAATTTCGGGCAGCGACGCAAAAAATATTACCCTTCCGTATTCGGGAATGTATAAGGTTTATTATACATATGACGCCTCAATCAAGGCATTCAAGCGCACAATGAACTCAACCGAGCATAAATCGGCGGACGGAACATATTACACCGCAACAAACATTATTATTCAGTATGCAAATAACTTTCCGCTCGGAGACGGCTCGCCGAGGCAGGACGTAACAACAGTCGGCAGCGGCGAAGGATACTTTATAACAGGCGGAAAATGCATACCGATAACCTGGCAAAAAAGTTCGCGTTCATCCGAAACAGTCTATAAAACTCAAGACGGAAAAGATATTGAGCTAAACCCCGGCACAACGTGGATTAATATTATCAGTCCCGCTACAAAGGCGGTTATAGAATAAAAAATTCTCCAAAAAACAGTATGTATTTGCGATTATAAAAACAGAAATGGAGTGGAAATAATGTATTTAAGATTTAAAGACGGAAAAGATAAGGCTCTTACATTGAGCTATGACGACGGACCGGTATTTGACAAGCAGCTTATTGAAATTATGGACAAATACGGTCTTAAAGGAACATTTAATATAAATACCGGTTTGTACTATCCCGAAAATGAGAAAAGGGAGAAATATGACGGCAGAATGAAACTTTCTGAAGCGAAAGAGCTTTATATAAATTCAGGACATGAAGTCGCTGTTCATACACTCACCCACCCTTTTTTGGAAGAACTGGATTATTCGGAAGTCATTTATGAAATTATGGAGGACAGAAAAAACATAGAACGCGATTATAAAACAGTTGCGCGTGGTATGGCATATCCTTTCGGTACATACAGTGCGAGCACTGTTGATATTCTCAAAATGTGCGGCATTGAATACTCAAGAACAACAAAATCATCTCATAATTTTAAACTGCCCGAAAATTGGCTTTTGCTTAATCCCACCTGTCATCATAACGACCCCGACCTGATGGAGCTTGCAAAGAATTTTGCAGAAAACAAATCCTCTTGGGGCGCCCCGAGAATGTTCTTTCTATGGGGACATAGCTTTGAATTTGCGCGCCGGGACAACTGGAATATAATTGAAGATTTTGCAAGGTACATAGGAGGACGAAACGATATTTGGTATGCTACAAATATCGAAATATACGACTATGTTCAAGCTTATAAATCACTTAAAACTAGCTGTGACAAAAAGATAATATACAATCCGTCGGCAATGGATGTATGGGTTTATACAAACAATGAAACAATAAAAATAAAATCCGGAGAAACATTTTATTGCAAATAGGTTTAAATGTTTTGAGAGCGCAAGCTGAACATTGTAAATGCCAAGCAAAATATAAAAATTTACCGTAAAATTAATTCAGCAATTTTCGGAATAGTTATAGACTTAATAATTCTGATTTTTAAGCCAAATCCGTGTTGCCCATAAAAAATCCTCCCTAAAAGGGAGGGTTTTTTACGAAAATATTTTATTATAATTTTCAATACATTCCGAAATAATTTTTGTTGCTTCTTTGCACCCCTGAACCTCATCTACAGCAGTGGTTTTGCCCTCAAGCTGCTTGTAGGTTGAAAAAAAGTGACGCATTTCGGCAAATATATGGCTCGGCAAATCAGCAATATCGTTGTATGCATTATATGTCGGATCATCAAAAGGAATTGCAATGATTTTTTCGTCCTTTTTTCCGCCGTCCATCATTGTTATAACGCCTATAGGATAACATCTTACAAGCACAAGCGGGTCAATATCCTCGGTTGTGAGCACCAAAACATCAAGAGGGTCGCCGTCATCCGCAAGCGTCCGAGGAATAAATCCATAGTTTGCAGGATAATGCGTTGATGTGTATAAAATTCTGTCAAGAATTAAAAATCCCGTTTCCTTGTCAAGCTCATATTTTTTCTTGCTGCCTTTTGTAATTTCAATTACCGCGACAAAATTTTCAGCTTTAATTCGTTCGCTGTTTATATCGTGCCATATATTCATTTTTGCACTCCCTTTTTAATTTTTTAAGGTTTTGCTTATTAAAAATATAACATCTGCACCGCGTTTTGTCAAGATGAAAAGCAACACATAAAAATTCCGCATAACATTGGGGAAAAACCATTGTTATGCGGAAAATGAATTTGGTCGGAATGACAGGATTTGAACCTGCGACCTCTGCGTCCCGAACGCAGCGCTCTACCAAACTGAGCCACATTCCGTAGTATTGCAACGCATTACATTATACACAAAAATTTGGATATTGTCAAGCAAAATCGCAAAAAAATTAGTTTTTTCATCAATTTTAATATAATGCGCCGCAAAATTAATATATTTTTCGCTTTTGTATGTGATATGCAACTTTTGCAAGAATAAAATCCGGAGTAATTTTTTGCAGCGGCCGAAGCGCCTTCATCTGCCATCCCGGCACAATAACTTCTTTGCGCCTAAACATTTTTTTAACCGCATATTCCGCAACAAACTGCGCCGAAAGCCCGTCAAGACTGAATTTTACATTCGCAACCTTATCGAACTCGGTGTTTACAGGACCGGGGCAGAGCGTAGATATTCTCACCTTTGACTTTGCCTTTTTAAGCTCGGTATTGATCGCCTCGTCAAGACGCAAAACATACGCTTTTGACGCATAATACGATGACAAAAGCGGCCCGGGAAGAAACGCCGCGGAGGAGGCAACATTTAATATATAACCACTGTTTTTTGCTGTAAAATCACGGAGAAAAAGCTTTGTAAGCGTATGCAGTGCTTTAATGTTTAAGTCAATCATATTAAGCTCTTTTTCAAGGTCGGTTTTCAAAAATTCACCGCAAATTCCAAACCCGGCATTGTTCACAAGAATGTCAATATCTTCGCACTTTACCTCGTCATAGAGCTTAAAAACACTGCTGATATCCGACAAATCCGCCTCAATAATTTTAACATTTGTTTTAACTTCGTTTTTAAGCTGCGCCATTCTGTCATAGCGCCGCGCCGCAACAATAATATCATATCCTTTTTGTGCAAGGCAAATCGCCGTTTGATAGCCTATTCCCGACGACGCGCCCGTTATAAGCGCCTTCAATAAAATCTACCGCCCTTTTAAAATTCTTTTTAAATTTAACTTTCTGCGCAGACTGCATTTACAAACACTGCACATTGCAGATAATTCAATCTTTATTTTTATCGTTTTCTTGCGTTATATTTACCAAATCACCTAAAAATTTTTCAAATGCAATTCCTTCATTAGGATATATGCCGATTTTTTTTGAATATAAAACACATTTTTCGACAAAACGCGACGAAATTTTAACAGCTTCGGTAATATTTTTACCGTTTGTAAGCGCGCCGCACAAAACCGACGCAAAAACATCGCCCGTTCCCGAATAATAAACAGGCGCGGACTTTATTTTTATATAATCGCAAAAATCATTTCCGCATATAAAATTGACAATATTTTCATTGTCGCGTATTCCTGTTATAACAACTGTTTTTGCACCGCCGTCAAGTATTTTCTTTCCCATTATTTCGGCGGTTTTAAGGCTGATATTTTCACCTGAATATTGCATACCGCTTATTATGCACGCCTCGGTAACGTTTGGCGTAACCACATCTGCAAGCGAAGAAAGAACCTTCATTTTGTCGCACATTTTTGCGTTATATGTAGAATAAATTTTTCCGTTGTCCGCCATAACGGGGTCAATCAGCACAATATTTTTTTCGGTTTTAAAATCACCGATAAAATTTTTTACAATGTCAATCTGCTTTTCCGACCCTAAAAAGCCCGTATAAATACAGTCAAATTTAATTTTTAAATCGCGCCAGAAATTAGCGTAAGACTGCATTTTATCGGTATAATCGTCAAAGAAAAACTCGCTGTGCTCGGTATTGTTTGACAAAATGGCGGTCGGCAGAGGACAGCAATGCAGCCCCATTGCTGATATAATAGGCATTGCAACCGTAAGCGAGCATCGGCTGAAGCCTGACATATCATTTATCGCCGCAACCCTTTTTACAACATTGCTGACCATAAAATCACCTTTTCAATATGTTTTTTTTATTTTATCATAAAAAATTTTATTTTTCAATATGAAAAAAAGAATATTATTTTGAAAATTTGAAAGAATAGTTGTAGGTTAAAAAATCAGCTGCTGCTTTTGATTTTTTGCCGTAAATTTTTAAGGAGGACTTTTTAATGGATAATGCAATTTCAGGAATCAAATGCGACGCAAAAGAATGTAAGTATCATGCACCGGAGGACAAATGTGTGGCAAGCAGTATCAGAGTAAACAGCGATACAACCCACAATGACGCACTTTGCAAAACCTTTGAAAAAAAGGATTGCTTCTGCAAATAACTTTTGAAAATAGAAATTATGCCGATATATATGTGATATATCGGCATAATTTTTGGTTACTTTTTATTTGACTAAACATATCTTTTATGCTAAAATATCAAATAATACGACATAAAACGGAGGACAAAATGATGAAAAACAATACTCTTACAGAATTTGTTGAAACCGCACTTCTTACGGCAATAATATTTCTTCTCACATTTGTGCCGAATATTGGTTATATTCCAATAAATCCCGTTATCAACGTCACAATTATCCACGTTCCGGTAATAATCGGCTCAATAGTATTAGGCTCTAAAAAAGGTGCGTTTTTGGGCTTTGCATTCGGATTGTCCAGCTTTATAAAAAACACGTTTTTCTCTACGTCGGCTATGTCGTTTGTTTTCAATCCGCTGTTCCATTTAAGCACAGGCTACTACCTCGGCGCGCTTTATTCTGCGATTATCTGCTTTGTTCCGCGAATTTTGGTCGGCGTATTTCCGTATTATGTTTACAACGCGCTCAAAAAAAGAATTACAGGCGTAGGCGCACTGCTTACAGCGGGAGTTGCAGGCTCTATGACAAACACAATTTTGGTTATGTCGCTTATCGGCATACTCTTTAAAAACGAATATACCACTATGCTCGGTGAAAAAGCGGCAAACGGTGTATTTGCGTTTATCGGCGCAACCATTTGCACAAACGGCCTTGCAGAGGCGGCTGTTGCGGCAATACTTTCGGCAACTGTTGCAAAGGCGCTTTTGGTTATGAAAAAACGCGCCTAAGCTTTTATAAAAAATATTTTACACATATATTATAAAGAAGGTATTGTATTGAAAAGTAACTTAAAGAAAAACCTTTTGCTGGTTTTAACGGCAATGATTTGGGGAACGGGTTTTGTTTCGCAAAGTATCGGAACAGATTATGTCGGACCGTTTACGTTTCTTGCAATGCGCTCGTATATAGGCGGAATTGCACTTTTGCCGTGCATATTTTTTCTTGGCAAAATTTCATCGCCGGATAGCGAAAACAAAAGTGAAAAAAAAGATATAAAAGCGCTTGTTATAGGCGGAATTTGCTGCGGAGCCGCTCTTTTTGCGGCAAGCATTTTTCAGCAAATCGGCATTATGCACACAACAGTGGGAAAAGCAGGATTTTTGACCGCGTTATACATAATAATCGTTCCTGTGCTCGGACTTTTTTTCAGAAAAAAAGTTGGGCTTAACATTTGGATAAGCGCGCTTATCGCAGTTTTCGGAATGTATCTTTTATGCGTAAAAGAAAGCTTCAGCGTAGAGCGCGGCGATATTTTGGTTATAATTTGCGCATTCTTTTTCTCGGTTCATATTTTGGTTATCGACCATTTTTCGCCAAAGGTTGACTGCGTAAAAATGTCGTGCATACAGTTTTTTGTATGCGCCGTAATTTCAACGGTGTTTATGTTTATTCTCGAAAAACCCGATTTTTCAGCAATCTGGAGCGCAAAAACGGCAATTTTATATTCCGGCGTTTTATCGTCAGGTGTCGGATATACTCTGCAAATTATCGGTCAGCAAGGCAACGACCCCACAGTTTCGTCGCTTATTTTAAGCCTTGAATCGGTATTTTCAATGATTTCGGGCTGGATTGTTCTGCACGAAAAATTCTCGCCCAAAGAGGCGCTGGGCAGTCTTCTTATTTTTGCGGCTATAATACTTTCACAGCTTCCGAAAGAGTTTTTTGCAAGGTTTACAAGAAAGGACAGGCGAAAATTAAATGTATAAATACGAAACTCACTGTCACACAAGCGAAGTCAGCAAATGCTCACATATAACTGCGGAGGACCTCGTTTCGTTCTACAAGGACGAGGGGTTTTCCGGCGTGTTTATAACAGACCACTTTTTTAACGGCAACACAACCGTAGACTGCGGACAGAAGTGGGAAAAAATGGTTGAGGATTTTTGCGAAGGTTTCAAAAAAGCTTCAAAAAAAGGCAGTGAAATCGGTATTGACGTATTTTTCGCCTTTGAATATTCATATCACGGAACAGATGTTTTGGTGTATGGTTTGGACGAAAACTGGCTTTTAAATCATCCTGATGTTTTACAGCTTGGCACAACCGATTTTTGCGATTTTGCACGCAGTGAGGGCGCGCTTTTAATTCACGCTCATCCTTACCGCGAAGCAAGCTATATTGATATGATTCGTCTTTTTCCGAGAAATGTGGACGGCGTTGAAATTTACAATGCTTGCCGCACTGATTTTGAAA
The DNA here is from genome assembly GCA_022769845.1 of Oscillospiraceae bacterium. Taxonomy (GTDB): domain Bacteria; phylum Bacillota; class Clostridia; order UMGS1810; family UMGS1810; genus Qingrenia. The sequence continues at coordinate 5,540 of JALEIO010000032.1, read as the reverse complement.
ATGACCGTGCTGTGGAGTATGCTGAAAATTACGGACTTTTATGCAGTGCCGGAACCGATAACCACGTTGGTTTCAGAGAGTCGCTCGGTGGAATGGAATTTAATGAAAAAATCACAAGCGTTTCGGATTTTGTGTTGAAAATGAAGACGGGAAAAGGTAAAATTTTCCGAATGGATTTGTAAAACAAATTTTTTTAATTTTTGTTAAAAATTTACTTGATTTTTTGTATGTGATGTGTTATACTGTTTTAGTGTCAAAAAACAATATAATGTTTGCGCTATTAGCTCAGCTGGATAGAGTGTTTGGCTACGAACCAAAAGGTCGGGGGTTCGAATCCCTCATAGCGCGCCACAACGTCGGAGCAAAGTTCGCTTTGCTCCGTTTTTCTTTGTCAAGAAAAACATCCGCCTGCTTCCTTGCTCCTCCTCTTTCGCAAAAAGGCTCGTTCACGTCGGCTATTCGCTTGCAAGCGCGCTCATTTCGCCTTTGGCTCACTACCACCTTTTTGCGAGCTATCTTCCTTTAACGCACATTTTTTGTTTTTCTTCCTTTACGGTGCAGGGCATAGTCATTTTTTATCTATCTCCTTTATAATTTTCAATATCATTCTTCGGCGCTTTTCCGGTAAGATTATGGTATGTTTTATAAAAACTGCAATAACTCGGGAACCCCGCCATAATGCACGCCTCACTCAAGCTCACGCCCTGCATATAGTATTCGCGCGCAAGCAAAATTCTTTTATTCGCTATATAGTTGTTTATGGTAAGTCCTGTATGCTGCTTAAAAATTCTGCACAAATGATATTTGCTCATATACATATATTTTGCAATACTGTCGAGATTTAAATCCTCTGAAATTTCCTTGTTAATATAGCTCAAAATCTTGTTGACGCTGTGATTTTGCGTATAGTCCGCACTGGTGTTTTTATGCGCAAAATTCAAAAAATGAATAATCTCCACCGCCGCACAATGCACAACAGCATTGCAGTCTATGGTTTCCGAATCCTCAATATACCGCTCGATACGCGAAAAAAACGATAAAAGATACTGTCTGTCCGGCTCGTTTAAGCGTATGCAATTATTAGTTCCTATCGGATGATAGGTGAAAAAATTTTTATAAATTCCGCAGCCGTATTCTTCAAAAAACGAATCGGGAAGTGATATTACAACACGCTCATATAGCGCGTTGGAACGGTGTTTTATCTGGTGCATTTCGTTGCTTTTTGTAATCAGAATATCAAACGGCTTAAGCGGATAAATATTTCCTTCAACAATATAATCGGCGTCGCCCTTTATAAAAATTAAAATTTCTATGTGACTGTGCGTATGCAGTTGAAATCTTTCGCTGGACGGCGCGGTTTCCGAATGTCTGTAATAAAGATGTTCACTCTCAAAACTTATCTCTTTTTTCATCTTTTCACCTTCTTTAATTTTATTCTATCACAACAGAGCAATATTTTCAATGTTTTTGGCAATATTTTTATAGAAAATTGATAAAATTTGTATTACAATGTGCTTATAAAGGAAGTGATTTAATGAATTATAATTTTACAATATCAGGATTTTCGGACGAAATTGACGCAAATATTGAAAAGCAGTTTGAAACCCTTAACGCACTCGGAATAAAATATTTTGAAGTGCGCGGAGTAAACGGAAAAAACATTTCCGAGCTTAACGATATTGAACTTAAAAAACTCAAAAATATGATGGAACAATACAATATAAGCGTTTCGTCAATAGGCTCGCCAATCGGAAAAATCAAAATTTCGGATGACTTTGACGCACATTTTAAGCTTTTTATGCGTGTTGTGGATATTGCAAAATATCTCGACAGCAAATACATACGAATTTTCAGCTTTTATCCGCCCGACGGCAAAAATATTGCGGATTACCGCGATGACGTTTTAAACCGTCTTGAAAAAATGGTGGAATATGCTGAAAAAGAGAATGTTATTCTTTTGCACGAAAACGAAAAAGATATTTACGGCGACACGGCAACAAGGTGCAAAGATTTGTTTGACAACATAAAATCCGACTATTTCAAGGGCGTTTTTGACCCTGCAAACTTTGTGCAGTGCGGTGAAACCACCTACCCCGACGCTTGGCAAATGCTTAAAGAACATATCGTTTACGTTCACATAAAGGACGCAAAAAATGTAAGCGGAGACGTTGTTCCGGCAGGTTACGGCGACGGACATCTTGCAAAAATTATAAACGAGCTGAAAAAAGACGGATATAAAGGATTTTTAAGCCTTGAACCGCATCTCGGCACATTTTGCGGACTTGAAAGCCTTGAAACTGACGACAAAATGATGTCGCTTGAAAAAAGCGGCCCCGAAAAATTTAAAATTGCGTACAATGCGCTTATGAAAATTGTTATTGAAAATTTTAAGGAGGAATAAAAAATGAGTAAGCTAAAAATGGGCATTATCGGCTTTGGAAATATGGGCACAACCCACGCAAGAAACCTTAAAAAAGGACTTGTTAAGGATATGGAGCTTGGTGCAATCTGCGACATTGACCCAAACAAGCTTGACGAAGCAAAAAAGCTTTATCCCGAAGTGCCACTTTTTGACAGCGCCGAAAAGCTTTATAAAGACGGAAACTGCGATGTTGTAATCATTGCAATTCCGCATTATGACCACCCGAAATATGCCGAAATGGCATTTGAATACGGTCTTAACGTCATCACCGAAAAGCCTGCGGGAGTATACACAAAACAGGTTATTGAAATGAACGAGGCGGCAAAAAAATCGGGCAAGCTTTTCGGAATTATGTATAACCAGCGCACAACGGACGTTTATAAGAAAATTAAAAAAATGGTTGAAGAGGGTCAGCTCGGGCACATCAAGCGTATTCAGTGGACAATTACTACCTGGTATCGTCCCCAAGCATATCACGACAGTGCTTCGTGGCGTTCGTCCTGGGCGAAAGAGGGCGGCGGTACGCTGATTAATCAAAATCCGCATCAGCTCGATTTATGGCAATGGATGTTCGGTATGCCCGACCGCATAACCTCGCACGTTTCGTACGGCAAATACTATAATATTGAAGTAGAAGACGATGTTACTGCGTATATGGAATACAATAACGGAACAACCGGCGTATACATTACCTCAACCGGCGAAACACCGGGAACAAACAGACTTGAAATTGCCGCCGATATGGGCAAAATTGTTGTGGAAGACGATAATATGATTTTTTACCGCAACACAATATCCGAGCGCGAATTTAACAAAATAAACACACAATTGTTCGGAAAACCGGAATGTTGGAAGTGCGAAATTCCTTCAATTCCCGCAAGCGAAACTCCTCACGCTCTTATTATGCAAAACTTTGCCGAGAGTCTTTTAAACGGCACTCCGCTTATTGCTCCGGGATATGAAGGCATAAACGGTCTTACCATATCAAACGCAATTCATTTAAGCTCGTGGACAGGCGAAACGGTTGATGTAAAAAACTTTCCGCATGATAAGTTTTATGAATTGCTGAAAGAGAAAATCGCCCATTCAAACGCAGACAAAAAAGTTGTAAAAAAGCAGACTGCCGACACCTCGGGCAGCTATTAAGGAGGAGAAAATAATGGTTGACAGAAAAATAGGAGCGCAATTTTATACTCTCCGCGAATTTTGCAAAACAAAAGAAGACTTTGAAAAAAGCTGCGAAAAAGTAAGCAAAATCGGCTACAAAACCGTTCAGCTTTCGGCAATCGGTCCGATTGCGGCAAACGACGTCAAAGAAATCATTGACAAATATTCATTAAAAGCGGTGCTTACTCACAGACCGTCACAGGAGTTTGAAGAAAAGACCGACGAGCTTATCGAATATCACAAAACAATCGGCTGTGATATTGCAGGACTCGGCTCAATTCCCGATTTTCATAACATAACCGAACAGTCCCTTAACGAATTTATCAAAAAATATAATATAATTGCCGAAAAGCTTGAAAAAAACGGCATAACCTTTGCATATCACAATCACGCGATTGAGTTTGCAAAAATCAAAGGAAAATATATTTTTGATATTTTGGCAGAAGAAACACACCCGAATTTTAAATTTACGCTGGACGTTTACTGGACAGCGTTTGCGGGCATTAACCCTGCAAAATGCCTTGTAGATTATAAAGGAAAAATTGCATGCGTGCATTTTAAAGACCTCGGCGTCGATTTTAGCGGCGAAGGAAAGCCTATGAACATAGTTGTTATGAGGCCTGTTATGGAGGGCAATTTAAACTGGGATGAAATTATCGCGGCAGCCGATGAATCAGGTGCAAAATGGGCGCAGGTTGAGCAGGATAACTGCAACGGCGAGGACCCGTTCGACTGTCTTGAGCGAAGCTATAAAAATCTTAAAACGAAAGGATTTTGTTAGACTATGAAAAAAGCTTGCGTAGTGGGTTACGGAAATATCGGTCCGGTTCACGCCGCCGCACTTGAAAAAATATCGGCTCTCTATGCTATTTGTGACAATGATACGGAAAAGTTAAACCGCATTGACAGAGATGATATTGTTAAATTTTCAAGCTTTGACGATTGCCTGACCGACCCGAAGGTTGAAGTTGTGCACATTTGCACACCGCATTATCTACATGTTCCAATGGCGGAAAAAGCTCTTTCATCAGGAAGGGACGTTGTGCTGGAAAAGCCTGCCGCGATGAATTTATGCGAGCTCGAGCATCTTGCAGACATTATAAAAGCTTCCCGAAACAGAGTTTGCGTAATTCTGCAAAACAGGCTTAACAATTCAATTATACGCCTTAAAGAAATTACCGAAAAAATGGGCGTACCGTTAGGTGTTTGCGGCTTTTTAACATGGCAGCGCACTGCTGAATATTACAAATCCGCAAGCTGGAGGGGAAAGCTTGCAACCGAAGGCGGCGCACTTCTTATAAATCAGGCAATTCACCTTTTGGATATGATGCAGTATATTGCAGGCGAGCCTGAAGGCGTTAAGGGGAATATTTTCAATCATTCGCTGCAAGGCGTAATTGAAGCCGAGGACACCGCCGAGGCAATTATTTCATTTAAAAACGGCTGCAAAGGCGCGTTTTATGCAACAAACGCATATTCGACAACAATGCCCTATCGGCTTGAAATAAATTATCCCGACGTCACCTACCGATACAGCGATAACTGCTTATACGAAATAAAAAAGGATAAAACGCCGACAATAATTGCCGAAGACTGCCCCGCTAAAATCGGAAAATATATTTGGGGAAACGCACATCATGCGGCTATAGAGAGATTTTACAGTGAAAAAGAAGCATACGGAACTATTTTTGACGCAATGAATTCGCACAAGCTTGTTTATGCAATCTACGAAAGCGCGTCAAAAAACGGAGAATATATAAAGTTAGGAGGAAATTAAAATGCAGATGACATTCAGATGGTACGGCAAAAACGACCCTGTGACGCTTGAAAAAATTCGGCAGATTCCCGGCGTTACGGGAATTGTTTCGGCAATATATGACGTTCCTGTGGGCGAAGCATGGAGTCTGGAACGTATTATGCAGCTAAAAAAAGAAGTTGAAGACGCAGGCCT